>JAUYIV010000154.1 GCA_030688105.1 Actinomycetota bacterium
GCTGGCTCAACCCCTGGTCATCTGGTCGTTCTGCCACCAGATGGGGATGCACTACGGCTCTCTGGTCTAGCTCAAGCGCCGGACCCGGTGGATGCTGGTCCTCGGAGGCGTGTTCGGACTCCTCTTGCTCACCTCCCTGGCGCCCTATCCGCGGTCGATGGTCGGAGTGCCCGCCGACGGCGTGTCGAATGCCGCGCCGCCGACCCTCGCCATGGGGGCGCTGCTGCTCCTCCAGGTCGGGCTCGCGCTGATGATGCGCGACCGGGTCCTCCATCGCCTCACCCATTCGCGACGATGGGCAATGATCAACGATCTGGCCGGCCGGTTCTCGATGCCGCTGTATCTCCTCCACACCACCGGGTTCGTGATGGCCCTGGGGGTGGTCTACCTGGGGCTGTCCTATCTGCCGCCGTCGTCGTCGAGCGGAACCTGGTGGATGGAACGCCCCGCCTGGGTGGCTCTATCGACGCTGGTGACGTTGCCGATCGTGCTGGTGGGGAGCCGCTTACTGGGCGGCCGGTCCGGGTCGCGGGACGGTCCCGAGGGCAAGGGTGAGACCTCGGACGCCGGAATGCTCGAGTAGACCGGATGACGTCGACGATGCCCGTCACCGAGCCGCGGACGGCTGAACGCGAGATCTACATCGACTTCCTCAGGGCTTCGAGTCTCATCGTCGTCGTGCTGTTCCACTGGGCGTTCACGATGCTCGAGTTCGGCGACACGACGGTGAGGTCGAACAGCCCCATCGGATCCACCCGTGGGGCGTGGATGCTGACGTGGTTCCTCCAGGTCATGCCGGTTTTCTTCTTCGTCGGCGGTTACGCCCATTGGATCGTCTGGAAGAAGGTCCGGGACCGCGGGGGTGGCTGGTGGGCCTTCGTGGCCGGGCGTCTCAGGCGCCTCGTCGTCCCGGCGGTGGCGGTGGTGATCGTGTGGGTGATCAAGGGATCGGCGATCGCGGCGCTGCGAGACATCCATTGGATGAGCGAGGCAGTACTGCTGATCGTGAGCCCACTGTGGTTTCTCGGGATCTACTCGGTGCTGGTTCTCGTGGCACCGGTGGCGATCTGGCTGCATCGGCGATGGGGGGCGATCGTCCTCGTATGGCTCGTCGGGCTGGCGGCGGTGCTCGATGTCCTCCGCTTCGGTCACGGGCAGGGATGGGCCGGATACGCCAACTTCCTGCTCATCTGGGGTTTCTGTCATCAACTCGGGCTCCACTACCGGGCCTTGGTAGAGGCACCTCGTCAGGTGGCGTGGATGTTCCTGTGGGCGGGCTTGTTCGGCCTGTTCGCTCTCACGAGCTTCGGGCTCTACCCCCGGTCGATGGTCGGAGTGCCCGGGGACCGCTTCTCGAACATGGGCCCGCCCACTCTGGTGATTCCGGCCCTCCTCGCATTCCAGGTTGGGCTCGTCCTCCTCGCCCGACCCTGGGCGATGCGGCAGCTGGCCGAATCGCCCCGCTGGGCCGGCTTCAACGAGATGGCGAACCGCTTCTCGCTGCCCCTGTACCTGTTTCACACGAGCGCGTTCGCGGCGGCGCTCACTCTGGTCTACGTGATCGCCGAGTACGTCCCGCCGGCCCTGCCGACCGCCGAGTGGTGGTGGCAGCGCCCGCTCTGGGTCGTCCTGCCGGCGCTGTTCGCGATCCCGATCGTGCTGCTGGCGAGCCGGATGCTGCCCGGTGGGCGACGGCCCAAGCCGGTGGAGACCCCCGCAGGCGCAGAACGCTTCTGGTGAGCCGCTGCTAGCCGCCTCTTCTAGCCGCGGCTGAGCCAGCGTCTGAGTTCAGCGCTTGCGGTACCTCGCGCGATGAGACGCGGGAGTCACTCCTGAGCCACCCCTCGTCACAGTCGTGCTTTCGGCGTGGCTGCAGGACGAGCCGATCACCAGGGTGTTCGCCGCCGGCGCGGCCCTGGTGCTGCCAGGTGTCCACTTCGGCGCCCTGCAGCATCCCATCACCGGCCGGTGTGGTGGCGACTCCCCACCGAACACGGCGCTCATGGTCACCACTCGGCGCGCTAGGCGTGACGCACCAGTTCGGTCGTCCTCACCGGCAGCCCCTCCTGGCGGGCAAGCAGGTCGATCAGGATGGAGGTCTCGGACTCCAGACCGGCGGAAGCGACGACCGCGATGGCGTCGTCCCGGTTGGAGAGCAGGAAGGCCTGGCCCTCTGCCATCTCGAAGCGGGCGGGGTCGGTGAAGAGTCGCGGCTTGATCACCGCTGGATCCCCGATCTCGGGGCAGAACGTCTTGCAGTTTCCGCACTCGTTGCACAATTCGACGAGCACGAAGTACTGCTGACGGGCGTCGAGATCGGAGCCTTCCGGGGTGGGGAGCCAGAAGAAGGCGTCGTTGGGGCAGACGGTCACACAGAAGTTGCACGCCACGCAGCCCCACATCTGCAGCTCGTGGTCGACGCGACGCGGCAGCTTCGAGGTGCCGCCTCGGGTGTAGGCGCGGTTCGTAGTCGGGTCGTGCAGCGTGGCCACGTAGTCGGCGACCGCGGTCGGTGAGAAGCCGGCACGCCAGGCTCCGAGACCTCCGGCGTCCCCGACCGCATCCTGCAGCGCTTTGAGCATCGGCTTGATCCGCCCGTACCCGCCCGGCTTGAGCAGGTCGGAGCAGACGGTCACCGGCACCAGCCCGAGCCCGGCGGCTTCGGCGAAATTGTCCCGGGTGATCCCCGCCGAAAACGACACCTGGATCGCTCCGTCGTCGTCACCGACCCTGAGCCGGCCGGGGAGCGCCTGGTGGAGCACCTCGAGCAGCGTCATCGACACCACGTGCAGCGGTGCCCCGGACAGGTACATCGGGTCGTCGGGGAGCACGCCGCGATGGTTCTCGACCACCAGAGTGTTGGTGAGCTTGATCCCGAAGCTGCGCCCGTTGTCGGCGGCGAATCGCTCCAGCTCGCCGATGAGCTCTATACCGCGATCGAACTGGAGGTCGGCGTCGAAGTCCTGGCGCCGCAGGCGGATCTCGTCGTATCCGAGCTCGTCCACCAAGATCTCCCGTACCCGGTCGAACCCGAGCAGCGTCGGGTTGAGCTTGACCACGACGTCGACGCCGTGGCGGGCCATCAGGTGCTTGGTGATCGACTCGATCTCGTCGGGCGGGCAGCCGTGGAACGTGGACAGCGTCACCGTGTCGGCGATCCGGGTGGGAAAGTCGTGATCCCTCCAACCGGTGAACGGCTCCGGTATCCGGCCGCGCAGCGCCTCGATGGACTCGGTGGCATCGAGGAGCCCGTCGATGAACGCGGCCACCCGCGGGTCCTGAATGCCCTTCAGGTCGTATCCGACCGACATGTCGAACACCATCGGGCCGGGATCCTCGCCGAGGTACGGAGTCAGCTCGTCCCAGCCGCTCAGGATGTGGATGATCATCCAGGCCTTGACGTACTCCTCGAGCGACTCGGAGATCCGGAGTTCCTGACTCCACTCGATGTTGTATCCCACCGTCTCCATGTCGATACAGGGACGGGCGACCTCCAGCTCGTCGAGGATCTGGACGGTCTTGAGCTCGACGATGCGGGCGCCGCCGATCCAGGCGAGCACGATGTTCTGTGCCATCTGGCTGTGGGGGCCCGCAGCCGGTCCGATGGGAGTGGCCGCCGGGCGACCCATGAAGTCCACGGTCAGGTCGGGCCCGGCGGAGACGTCGAAGAACCGCGCCGTGGGCAGGTCGAAGATGCGCCGTCGGGTTTCCCACTCGTGGGCGATCCGACCCAGCAGCGTGTCGAGTGGCATCGGGGTCAGTGGGGGGATCCCGGGCATCACAGCCTCGCGTGGAGTCGAGCGGCCTGTTCGCGCGCCTTGGCCCTGATCTCGGCGGCGTCGGCACGAGTCGGAACACCGTCGCGCAGAACGGCCTCGCCGTCCACCTCGATCTGCAGGGGGCGAATTCCCGAGGTGAAGGCGATGTGCCACGGGTCCATCGGCTCGTAGGACCAGGTGACACGGTCGGCGAGGCATTCCGGCATCAGGGTCCATCCCTCCTCCAACCACGACCAGGCGGTGTCGGGGGTGGCGGTCACATCGGCCGCGCGATGCATCACGTACGCCAGCCGGAACGACTCGAGCACGTTGCCGCCGATGCCGTCGGTGCCCAGCGCCACCGGGTTGGCGAATCGGGCAGGGTCGGCGTAGCCGACCGCGTTGTTGAGGTTGCTGCGCGGATTATGGAGGATCGTTCCGGCCAGCCCGTGGTCATTGGGCAGGTGGACGCAATGGGCCAGCAGCCAGTCGGGCCTGGTGAGGCCGTCGAGGCGATCGGGGGCGTCGGCATCCTCGGGTCCCTCGGCTACGTGGACGTGGACGCCGACGTGGAATTCGCCGGCAAGGTCGGCCGCGGCATGCAGGGTCTCGTCCGAACAGGTGAAGGCGGCGTGGATGCCCACCAAGCCCCTGCCACCGGCCGAAAGAAAGCGCCGACTCTCTTCCAGGCCCCGTCTGGCCCCGTCGGCGCCGTGGCGGTCGGTGACGCCGTAGGCGGGCAACACCCGGACCCCCACCTCCGCACAGGCCGCCACGATGACTTCGAGGCTCCCCTCGATGGCATTGGGTGATTCGTGGTGGTCCACGATCCCCGTGGTGCCCGACTCCAGCGCCTCGAGCGCTCCGAGCTTGGCCGACCACTCGATCATCTCGAGGTCGAGGGCTGCGTCGAGGCGCCACCACACCTGCTCGAGGATTCCCCGGAAGGTGGTCGGGGTCTCCGGAGGGGCAGGCATGCCCCGGGCGAGCGACGAGTACAGATGGTGGTGGGCGCACACCAGCCCAGGGGTGGTCGCCGTCACGCCCCGACACCGATGGGCTGGTGGACCGAGAGCGGCAGCCGCGTGCGCCACACGCCGTCCACATCGTGGAAGGCGGCGGCAACCGCTCCCGCGGTGGGAACGAGACCGATCTCGCCTACGCCCTTGATCCCGTAAGGGGCACCGGGCTGCGGAGCCTCCACCAGGATGACTTCGATCTCCGGCACGTCCTTGGGGCGGAGGATGCCGAGAGAACGCAACGAGTCCTTGGTGATCCGGGCTTCCTCGTCGGTGGGGAACTCCTCGGTGAGGGCATATCCGAGCCCCATGTGGACCGATCCCTCCACCTGGCCCTCACACAGCATCGGGTTGATGGCGCGCCCGACGTCGTGGACGGCAACCACCTTCTCGATCTCACCGGTCGTCTTGTCGGCGATCACCAGCTGGGCGGCGTAGCCGAAAGTGCTGTGGATGACGGGGTGTTCGACGTCGTCGTACATCGAGTTGGTCCAGTCGATGACATACTGGCCCGAGTACTCCACCCCCGGATCGAGCCCACCGTCGCGTGCCGCCCGGCACGCCTCGGCAATGGCTCCGGCCGCCATCAGCGTCCCGCGCGAGCCGGTCGTCTGGCCCGCTCCCAGCTCTCGGGTGGTGTCCACCACCACCCTGATCAGGTCCGGGGCGATCTCGAGCTCCTCGGACGCAACCTGCAGGGCGACCGTGTCCACCCCCTGGCCCATTTCGGTCCAGGGGTGGCGGACCTCCAGCGTGCCGTCGGAGTCGAGACGGACGGTCGCCTTGGAGATCTCGACGAACCCGTTGCCGAGGCCGGCGTTCTTGAGTCCCAGGCCGAGGCCTACGGCCTTGCCGGCTTGGCGCGCCGCCTCGTAGTGCGGCTGGATTGCGTCGAGGCACTGCCGGGCGCCGAGGCACCCCTCGTCCATGATCTGCCCCGGCCCCCACTCGTCGCCTGGAGTGACGACGTTGCGGGAGCGCATCTCCCAGCTGGTTATCCCCAATCGCTCGGCGAGGCGATCGATGACTCCCTCCATGGCGAACTGGGCCTGGTTGGCCCCGAAGCCGCGGAAGGCGCCACACACCGGGTTGTTGGTGCGCACCGCGGTGGCTTCGACATCGACCGACCCGACCGCGTAGGGGCCGGTCACGTGGCCGGCAGCCCGCTCCAGCACCTTCATCCCGACCGAGGCGTAGGGGCCGGAGTCCCCGACGAGGCGGGCCCGGACCGCGGTGAGCCTGCCGTTGGCGTCGCACCCGGCCTCGATGTCGATCGTGATCGGGTGTCGTTTGGCGTGGATGAGGAACGACTGCTCCCGGGTGAGGGTGCATTTCACCGGCCGCTGCAGGAGGTAGGCGGCAAGGCCGGTCTGGGCCTGGTTGGACAAGTCCTCCTTGCCACCGAATGCGCCTCCGTTGGAGATCAGTTCGACCACCACCCGGTCCGGCTCGATCCCGAGGACGGAGGCGATCTGATCGCGGTCGTCCCAGATGCCCTGGCCCCCCGAATAGACCATGAGCCGGCCGTCGGGAAGGGGCTCGGCGAGGGTGGACTCCGGCTCGAGAAAGGCGTGCTCCACCCGCTGTGTCTCGAAGACGTCGTGGACGGTGTGGGCCGACCCGGCGAGGGCGGCGTCGACGTCCCCCCGGGCGTACCTGGAGACCGACAGCACGTTGCCGTCGAGTCCCCACACCGCGTCCTCTGCGGAGCCAAGGGCGTCGAACGGGTCGGAGAACGGCCGAAGGGGGGTGTAGTCCACCCTGACCGACTCGGCCCCGGCGAATGCGGCGGCGCGGGTCTCGCCGACGACGATCGCCAGCACGTCTCCGGTGTACGAGGTGCGGCCACCGACGGGGATGAAGACCGGCCAGTCGGTGTGGATGAGGCCCACCCGCAGCTCGCCGGGGACGTCGGCGGCGGTGAAGACCGCCACCACGCCGTCGATCGCCTCGGCGGCAGAGGTGTCGATGGCATCGACGTCGGCCCGGGCGTGTTCGGCGAGGACCAACGCCCCGTGGAGGAGCCCGTCGCGGCGCAGGTCGTCGATGTAGCCGCGGTCGCCGAGGGCGAGCTCGCGGGCCTGGTACTTGGCGCCGCGATCTCCGATGCCCTTGGGCAGGGCGGGAGAGAAGGTCTCACCGGCAGCGAGCGCTTCCACCGCCTCGACGATCTTGGTGTATCCGGTGCAGCGACACAGATGGGCTCCGAGCCGGCCCTCGATGGTGCCGCGGTCGAGGTCGGACCCCTTTTGGTCCAACAGCGCCTTGACCCGCACCAGGATCCCGGGGATACAGAAGCCGCACTGCAGCGCCCCGTGGGCGGCGAAGGCGCCGGCGAGCCGCTCCCGCTCGACCGGGTCGAACCCCTCGAGCGTGGTGACCTCGGCGCCTGCCACCTGGTGGAGCCCGGTGGAGCACGACACCCGGGCCTTGCCGTTCACCAGCACCGTGCAGGCCCCGCACTGCCCGGAGGGCGAACAGCCGTCTTTGGGTGACGTGACGCCGAGCTCCTCGCGGAGCGCCGACAAGAGATGCGGATGGTCCGCACCCACGCTCACCTCGGCTCCGTTGAGCACGAATGTGATCCGGCCGATCATGGTCTCATTCTCGCGGGTCGGTCGTCCGTCTGGGCAATTCGGTTTAGCAGGTCTGGCGACTTCCCCGTGAGCGTGGTCGCAGTCGGGGTACACCGCCGAGCCTGGGCTCGATACCGGGTTGACAGCACCACCGCCACCGGCGAGCCTTGCGGAACCCAAATGACATCGATCAGGGTGGGAGCACCGGAGGGGGCTTCGGGGGTTTGACCCGGCTCCCCCTGCTTTCCCATGCCCGACCCCGTCTGATGGGTTACCTGGTCCCCGTGGCCGCCGTCGTTGCGGCCCTTCTGATCGGGGCGGTCATCCTGCTCCGCCTGGAGGCGGACCCGGTTGAGGCCCTTGGCGTCATGATGAGGGGCGCATTCGGCAGTTCGAATGCGCTGATGAACACAGCCATCAAGGCGACCCCGCTGCTGTTCGTGGGGGTCGGCATCACGATCGCCTTCCGGGCAAATGTCATCAACATCGGTGGCGAGGGCCAGATGGTGTCCGGGGCCCTGCTGGCGACAACGACGGCGCTCGTGATACCGGAGCTTCCGGCGATCGTCGTGCTCCCCACCGTCCTCCTCGCCGGGATCATCGGTGGAGCCATCTGGGGAGCCATACCGGGGGCGCTCAAGGCCTATTACGGCGTCAACGAGATTCTCAGCACGATCATGCTCAACGTCGTCGCAGTGCAGTTGATGAACTTCCTCTTGCGGGGTCCGCTCATCGACCCAGCCGAGATCGAGCGGGGAACCCGAATTCCCCAGACCGAGCGACTCATCGATTCGGCCGACCTCCCGCACCTCCTCGGCAAACTCCACATCGGACCGTTGGTGGCGGTCCTCGTTGCGGTGGGCGCCTACCTCCTCATGTGGCGCACTCCGGTCGGGTATCGCATCCGCGCCGTGGGACTCAGCCAGGATGCGGCGCGATATGCCGGTATCGAGGTGAGGCGGACCATCGTGCTGGCGATGACCCTGAGCGGTGCGATGGCGGGTCTTGCAGGTGCTGTGCTCGTGTTCGGCAGTGAGAGTCATCGAATGGTCACCGACGGCTCCACCGCCGGTTTCACCGGAAGTGCGGGCTTCAACGGGATCGTCGCTGCGCTGTTCGGTGGGCTGCACGCGTTGTGGACCATCCCCGCCTCGTTCCTCTTCGGAGGATTGCTGGTGGGGGGCCTGGCAATGCAGCGAGCCGTGCAGGTGCCGTCGGCATTGATTCTCGCCCTGAACGGGTTGGTGGTCGTCTTCGTGGTGTCGAGCGACCGTCTGCGCCGCAGGCTGCTGGCGAGGGACTACACAGGACGCCGTGCTGCGCCAACCAGCACGAACGATCCACCAGGGGAGACATCACCGGCGGAAGCCGAGGCGAACGACCGATGAGTGATCTCTTCACCCAGGCGGTGTTCATCGCGATGGTCGCATCCGGAGTTCGCCTCGCGGTCCCGCTGCTGATCGCCTCCCTGGGCGAGATGTTCGGACAGCGCAGCGGTGTCCTCAATCTGGGGGTCGACGGGATCATGCTGCTCGGGGCGTTCTCCGGTTACTACGCGGTCCTACGGTCGGGGAGCGTGTGGTACGGCCTCGCTTTCGGAACGATCATCGGGCTGCTGCTCGGGATCGTCTCCGCGGTCATCGCGGTCACGCTGAAGGCCGAACAGGGCATCAGTGGGATCGGCGTCTACCTCTTCGGCCTGGGCATGAGCGATCTCCTCTTCCAGAAGCTCGTCGGCACCCCTGTCCCGATCTCGAGCTTCCCCAAAGTGCAACTCCCCCTGCTGTCGGAGATACCGCTCCTGGGAGGGATGCTGTTCCGGCACAGCCTCGTGGTGTATCTCGCGTTTGTGGCCGTACCGGTCAGCATGTGGGTGCTCAATCGGACCACATTCGGCCTCAACATTCGGGCGGTCGGCCAGAACCCGGAGTCCGCCGACAGCCTCGGTGTCAGCGTTGCCCGGGTGCGGTACGCCACTGTGATCATCGGGGGGACGCTCGCCGGCACTGCCGGCGCGGCGCTCGCCATCGACCTCGGGATCTTTCAGCAGAATCTCACCAACGCGGCGGGATTCATCGCTATCGCCCTCGTCTACTTCGGGGCGTGGCGGCCGCTGGGGGTCATGGCCGGAGCGCTACTCTACGGACTCGTCAACGCCGTCGTCCTCCAGATGAAGACCCTCGGGATCATCCCGCTCGCCTGGTCCGATATCGCGGCGATGGTTCCGGCGATCATCACGATCCTCGCGCTGGTGGTGGTGGCGCAACGATTCCGGCCGCCGGCCGCACTCACCACACCGTTCTCGAGGGGGACATGACAGTGACACCAACCGGCAAGGGAGGAAACATGAGGAAACCGAGATTCGCCTGGCTGGCGATGCTGGCAGCGCTTGCGCTGGTGGCGGCCGCCTGTGGCGACGACGACGGCGGAGGCGACGGGACCAACGGGGATGATCCGTTCCGGATCGCCATCGTGGCGCCGTCGGCGTCGAACGACCTGGCGTTCAGCCAGTCGATCGTGGACGCAGTGAACCTCATCGCCCAGGAGAGGGGCAACGTGACGGTCCAGGTGACCGACGGCATGTTCGTCGTCGAGGACGCCGCTGCGGCGATCCGTGGCTACGCCGAGGACGGGGTCGATCTCGTTCTCGCCCATGGCTCGCAGTACGGCGGGTCGCTCCAAGAGATCGCACCGGACTTCCCGGACACCGCATTTGCGTGGGGGACAGCCGCCGACACGTTCGACTTGCCCAACGTGTTCTCGTATGAAGCGGCTTCCGACGAGGGCGGCTACGTCATGGGCGTGATGGCTGCGGCACTCAGTGAGAGCGGCATCATCGGAGTCGTCGGTCCGATCGAGGTCGGTGACGCCAAGTTGTATGTGGACGGCTTCGGAGTGGGCGTGCTCGCGGAGGACCCGGGAGCAACCGTGAACATCAACTACATCGGATCGTTCAGCGACGTGGCGCTCGCCTCGGAGGCGGCCCAATCGCACCTGGCGGCCGGCGCCGACATCCTGACGGGCACCGCCCAGATGGTCGTGGGAGCGATCGGTGTGGCCAGCCAGAACGGACTGCCGTGGTTCGGTACCCAGGCGAACCAGACGAGCCTGGCGCCCGACATCGTCGTGGCATCCCAGGTCTATCACTGGGAGGTCGTCCTTCGGGAGATCATCGCCAATATCGAGGGCGGAACCGTCGGCGGTGAGATCTATGAGATCAACCTCGCCAACGGCGGCCTCGTCATCGAGTTCAACGACGGATTCGATCTTTCCGACGATGTGAGGGCCAAGGCCGACGCCGCCATTGACGGCATCAAGTCGGGCTCCATCTCGACGGGCCAGTAGACGAGACGACCGATGGGTCGGGGGGCCGCACGGCCTCCCCGACCCATCGCTGGAGACGATCGTGACGAGTGCGCCAATGCTCGAGATGCGCGGCATCGTGAAGGAATTCCCGGGTGTGGTCGCTGCCGACGGGGTCGATTTCGACGTGCGCCCCGGTGAGGTGCACACCCTGCTCGGTGAGAACGGGGCGGGCAAGACGACCCTCATGAAGATCCTCTACGGCCTGTATCAGGCCGATGAGGGGGAGATTCGACTCGACGGATCGCCGGTGGAGATCACCAGCCCATCCGAAGCCATCGGGCATGGCATCGGGATGATCCATCAGCACTTCATGCAGGTGGAGACCCTGACGGTGGCCGAGAACGTTGCACTGGGCCTTCGGTCGAGCCGTCGTCCACTCACCGACCTGGATCTGGTCTCGGAGCGCGTCGTCGAGCTCAGCGAGCGCTACGGCCTGTACGTCGATCCGAACGCGGTGATGTGGCAGCTCGCCGTCGGTCAGCGGCAGCGAGTCGAGATCATCAAGGCGCTGTACCGAGATGTGCGGCTCTTGATCCTCGACGAGCC
>JAUYIV010000161.1 GCA_030688105.1 Actinomycetota bacterium
GTCGGATTTGGACGCCTTCGGAGGAAGGGTGGCCAGCCGTTCGGCTTCCACACCTCCTCCTCGGACTCGAGGAGGTTTTTCGTGAAAAGGCTCAGAGCCCTGTCTCGTCTGCTGGTGGTGCTGGCGCTCGTCGGTGCCGCATGCGGTGACGACGCGTCGCCCGGCACCGACCCGGGCGTCACCGCGGGGTTCCCGGTCGAGGTGCGCGGGGTCACGATCGAGGATCGCCCGGAGCGCATCGTCTCGGGTTCGGCGACCCACACCGAGATCCTGTACGCCATCGGCGCCGGCGAGCGGGTCGTCGCCATCGACGACTTCTCGGACTTCCCGTCCGAGACCGCGGCGTTGCCCCACTTCGACGCATTCAATGCCAGCGTCGAGGGCATCGCCGGGTTCGACCCCGACCTGGTGATCCTGGCTTTCGACCCGGGCGATGTCGCCTCGGGCCTCGCCGCCCTCGGCATAACCACGATCGTGTTCGCGCCGCCACCGGCGAACCTCGACGAGGCCTATCTCGAGTGGCTGGAGGTGGGTGCGGCGGTGGGCGCGGTCGACGAGGCCGAGGACCTGGTCGCATCGGCGCGCGACGACATCGCCGCTATCCGCTCCGATGTGCCGATCTACGTGCGTCCCTTCGCCTATTACCACGAGCTCGACACCACGTACTTCAGCATCGGTTCCGACACGTTCCTCGGCTCCATCTACGGGATGCTGACCATGGTGAGCATCGCCGACGCCGCAGGCGGGGGATTCCCCCAGCTGTCGGGCGAGTTCATCATCGATGCCGATCCGGACTTCATCTTCCTCGCCGACGGTGAGACGGCCGAGTCGTTGGCGGCTCGCCCCGGCTGGTCGGAGATGTCGGCTCTCCGGAGCGGCTCGATCGTCGAGCTCGACCCGGCGATCGCTTCGAGATGGGGACCGCGGCTGGTGGACCTGGTGGCGTTGATCGCTCGCGAGGTCCACGGAGTGGGCGCCTGAGCTCCTCCGACCCGGCACGGCGGGTTCCCCGGTCGGCCATCGCCGGTGCGCTGGCGCTGCTCCTGGGAGCTCTGGCGGCCGGGGTGCTCATTGGGCCGGCGGCGCTCGATCCGGGCAGGGTGTTGCTCGAGCTGCTGGATCACCTGCCCCTGATCGACCTCGACAGCGGGTTGGATGCCCGTGGCGCGGCGATCGTCTGGGAGCTTCGGCTGCCCCGCGCGTTGCTGGGGGCACTGGTCGGGGCGACCCTCTCGGTGGCGGGCGGCGCCTACCAGGGGGTGTTCCGCAACCCGCTGGCCGATCCCTACCTGCTGGGGGTGGCCGCCGGCGCGGGCCTTGGAGCGACCGTGGTCATCGTGACCGTCGGGTCGGGCTCGGCAGTCGTGCCGATCGCGGCATTCGCCGGTGCGATTGCCGCGGTCGCCACCGCTTACGCCCTCGGCTCGGCCGCCGGCGGCCGCCGTAGCGGGGCGACTCTCATCCTTGCCGGGGTTGCCGTGGCCGCTTTCCTGACGGCTGCTCAGACGTTCGTTCAGCAACACAACGCCGACTCGATTCGCGAGGTCTACTCCTGGATCCTCGGCCGGCTCGGCACCGCCGGATGGTCGGAGGTGGCGCTGATGACGCCGTACGCCGCGGTTTCGGTGGTGGTGATCCTCTTCCATCGCCGACTCCTCGACGTGCTGGCGGTGGGCGAGGAGGAGGCGAGGGCACTCGGGGTTCGCCCCGAGCGGGTCAGAGCGGCGGTGGTGGTGGCGGCCACGTTGGGGACGGCGGGCGCCGTGGCCGTGAGCGGGCTCATCGGCTTCGTGGGGATCGTCGTGCCGCACACGATCAGGCTGCTCGTAGGGGCCTCCTATCGGTGGATTCTGCCGCTGTCGGTGGTGGGTGGCGCCGCGTTCCTGATGCTCGCCGACCTGGTGGCGCGGTCGGCGCTGGGCCCGTCGGAGATCCCCATCGGAGTGGTCACCGCCTTTGTCGGAGGTCCCTTCTTCATGATCGTGCTCAGGACCTCTCGAAAGGCGATTTCGTGAGTCGGGTCGGCGCCACCGGGGTCTCGGTTCGGTACAACGGCCGGACCGCGGTCCGGCCGGTCGACCTGTCGGTGGCGGCCGGGGAGTGGGTGGCGCTGATCGGCCCCAACGGTGCCGGCAAGAGCTCGCTGCTACGTGCCCTGGCCGGCACCGTCGAGTACGACGGATCGATCACGATCGACGGGGTGGCCGCCAGATCGCTGCCCCGCCGTCGCGCCGCCCGCCTCGTGGCGCTGGTCCCCCAACAGCCGGTGCTCCCCGACGGCATGACCGTCCTGGACTATGTGCTGCTGGGACGTACCCCCCACCTCGGCTATCTGGCCGTCGAGAGCGACGCCGATATCGCCATCGCCCGCGCGTCCATGGAGCGTCTCGACGCCGCCGACCTCGGTGCCCGGCGATTGGGAGAGCTGTCGGGCGGCGAGCGCCAGCGGGTCGTACTGGCGCGGGCGTTGGCCCAGCAGTCCGCGGTGCTGCTGCTCGACGAGCCCACCGCAGCGCTCGACGTCGGCCACGGCCAGCAGGTGCTCGACCTCGTCGACGAGTTGCGTCGCGAGCGAGGGATCAGCGTGGTCGCAGCCGTCCACGACCTGACCCTGGCCGCTCAGTACGCTGATCGGCTGGCGCTCATGGACAGCGGGAAGATCGTCGCG
>JAUYIV010000163.1 GCA_030688105.1 Actinomycetota bacterium
TTTCCCGTTGCCCGTTGCCCGTTACCCGTTTCCCGTTACCCGAAAGAAGAGCGATTGGCGATTGGCGACTGACGACTGGCGATCCGCAACATCCGTTCTGCTTCCCGACCGGCAGATGGTTCCGGCTGAAGGCCGATGGCCGATGGCCGATGGCCTCCGACGGGCGACGTACTCTTCGCGCATGGATCTCACCACCAAACCCACCGCCCTGGGCCCAATCGGTGTCTTCTCCTGGGGGGTGGTCACCCAGCCGGCGGCCGAAGTGCGGGCTGCAGTCAAGGCGATCGAGGACATGGGGTACGGCGCCATCTGGTTCCCCGAGAGCCGGGGACGCGAGGCCTTCACCGCAGCGTCCCTGGTCCTCGAGGCGACCGAGCGGATCATCGTCGCCACCGGGATCGCCAGCATCTGGGCACGCGACCCGATGGCCACGGCCTTCGGGGCCATCGGCCTCACCGAGGCCCACCCCGGGCGCTTCATCCTGGGGCTGGGAGTCAGCCACGCCCCGTCGGTCACCCGGCGCGGGCACCGGTACGACCAGCCGCTACTCCGCATGGCCGCGTACCTGGATGAGATCGCCGGCGTGTCGAGCCCGATCGCCGGAACCGATGCGAGCCCTCCGGTGGTGCTGGCAGCACTCGGACCCAAGATGCTGGGTCTCGCCGCTGCGAGGACCGCCGGAGCCCACCCCTACTTCGTGCCCGTCGAGCACACCCGTTTCGCTCGCGGGATCGTGGGGCCGGGACCGCTGGTCGCCCCCGAACAGGCGATCGTCCTCGACTCCAGCCCGGCTTCGGCGCGGCGGACGGCGCGGTCACACATGGCCGGATATCTGCAACTGGACAACTACCGGCGCAACCTGCTGCGGCTCGGTTGGAGCGACTCGGCACTCGACGAAGGCGGCTCGGACGAGGTCGTCGACGCCGTCGTCGGCTGGGGCGATCGCGACGCCGTGGCCGGCCGAATCCGCGCCCACCTCGACGCCGGAGCGGATCACGTGTCGATTCTGGTGTTGGGCGACGCGTTCGGATTGAGCGCGCTCGACGAGCTCGCCTCGGTCTTGCTGTGAGTTGATGGCTCTTCGGCTGACGCCTCATCGGATCAGATGTCAGATTTCAGATGTCAGAACAGAAGTCGTTCTTGATTCTTGATTCTTGACTCTCCTAGTGCTGTGCCTCGGAAATACGGTCTTCGGATCTCCGAGGCCTCGGCGTCATCTGGCAAGGACGCACGACGAAGGCGCATCGAGTGAGATGCGTCGAGGAGGAGGACGCAGCCAGGGGCGTCGAGGGCCGGAGAGACGTGATCGTATTTCCGAGGCGCTGCACTAAAGGTCGCAGAACCGTCCCCCCACGATCGCGGTGATCACCGCGGTGGTGTCGGTGGGGCCGGTGGCCCCCGGGGCCAGGGCGCGCAGCCAGCCGTCGCCCCCTGGTGGCGACGTGATGAAGACGTCGTTGCCTCCGTCGAGTCCCGTCCCGATACCGGCGTCCGGATGCCCGACCAGGACCTCGGCGACCGTCGATCCCGGGCCGACCCCCGCCTCGGTCACCAACGGAAAGACCCCTGCGGTGGCCCGGTAGCCGACGAAATGGCGGGTGCCGGCTGCTCGCCAAGATGTGGCCCCGTCGCTGAAATAGAGCACGAGATTGTCGATGGTGACCACCCGCACCTCGGTCACGCTGTCACGGCACACCCCGTAGTCGTTGTCGGCGGGGTCGATCTCCACCCAGCCGCCGTCGACCACGGGAGACGCATCGGGGAGCGCCTGACGGACGAGCTCGATGGCTTCGTCGGACAATGCCCCGAACTCCACCACGCCGAGCCCGGTCGCCCTCAGCACCACCGCGATCCCAGCACCTTCCTCGCATGGGGCGGCAGACCGCGCGAAGTCGAACGCCAGGTCGATGGGTTCACGCTCATCGGGATCGGCCTTGTACACAGCCGCAGTGCCGGTGACCCGGTCTCCGATCTCGACATCCAGGTCGACGGGAAAACCGCGGTATCCCGACGATCCGTCGCGAAACACGAACTCGGTGGCGGCCCCGATGCCCCCGCGGGTCGTGGCAAAGGCTCCAGGGGACCCGGCCGCCACGACGAGATAGCCAGAACCCGTCTCAGCGACGTAGGAGCTGTCACCCGTCGCGTCGAGACAGACCCTGGTGACGGCCTCCTCGAGGTCGTCGACCGTCACGGTGTCGGGATCCGCCGGGGTGACGTCTTCCTCGGGCGGGTCGAGAATCACCGCGGTCAGGTGGTAAGTGGTGGCGTCGCCGGTGGCCGAAACGCTGATGATGTGATCCTGGGTCGCCGTCAGATCGAGGGCCCAGGCTGCCGTCGACGGGAAGCCGAGCGCGGAGCCGTCGGCACCCCGGACATCGACCACGGCGCCGCCCGTAGTCGACTCGACAACCAGCGCCAGCCGGTCGCCCTCGTCGCCGGCGAGGAAGTAGGTGTCCGGATCCGAACTGGAGATGTTGCCCACGGCGAAGGCCTGCCCGTCGTCGAGCTCGAGCCTCCTGCTGTCGGAGCATGCTCGGGAGAGCACTGCGAGGGTGAAGTCGTCCGGGGCGCCGGTCACTTGCCGGTTGAGGTCCTTCTGCATCTCCTCCACCGCCGTCTTCGTGGCGGGGCCGAAGGCACCATCCACGTCGAGAGGGCCGTAGCCGGCGCAGTTCATCAGGAACTGGAGGGCGAAGACAACGGCGCTCTGCTCGCCCTCCTGGGTGATCGGCGGGCCATTGGCCTCGGGGGCCTCGGTGGTCGTGGTCGTCGACGATGTCGTGGTGGTCGCGAGCGTGCTGCTCGTCGAGGTGGTCGTGTCACCCGATCCCCCGGAGCACGACGCCACGGCGAGAGCGAATCCCACCAGGGCGGGGATGCGTCGGCGTGTCCTCAGCATCGGCCACCGAGGCTAGCGATGGCCTACGCGGCGCGTGAGAACCGCTACGAGCCGTCAGGCGAAGAGCCAGGAACTCAGCGTCTTTATGGAAGAGCCGTGAACTCAGTCGTCGTCATGGGGGCCGGCCCACGGAGGCTTGCCGTGGCCGTTGTTCTGGCCGGCGTGCTCCGCCTTGTTGGCCGCCGAAACGAGCTGACCGAGGTTCCTGGGCAGGGAGTCGAGGATCGCGTTCTGCTCGTCGGTGAGCGACTTCTTGAACTTCCCGAACCCGAAGGCGAATTCACCCGACTCGTTGGTCAGGTCCGCAAGCAGGGTCTCCACGTCGACACCCAGTGCCAGAGCGAGCGCCTGGAGCTTGAAGATCGCTCCATAGCCGATGCCTGCGTCGTGGAGGTCCGTGATCGCTTCGACATCGACCTCGAACTCCTCGGCCAGGATCGTGGCCACCTTCTTGGAGGCCTCCGGGTCCTCGTCGCC
>JAUYIV010000165.1 GCA_030688105.1 Actinomycetota bacterium
CGGCGTGGTCGTGGCGGCGTGCGGTGACACTCCGGCAACCACGGGCACCACGTCCACCTCGGCCCCTGCCATCGCCACGACATCGCCTGGCGGTCATGGGGAGGCCGGTCGCGACGAGGCGGGCCGGTCCCTTCAGTCGGCGATCGCCGCCGTCGGGGACGACTACGGATTCTCTTCGACCGTGACCGTCGACGGCGTCCAGATCAGTGGCATCGAGGGCGCCGTCCAGGGCGACACCGGCTCCTACGTGGTCGAGTCCGGTGGCGCCACCCTCGAGTACATCGTGTCGCCCTCGGGGCGCTGGGTCAGAGCGCCGGGAGCCGACTGGGTGCGATTGCAGGGTGCGGTTCCTGTACGGGCTCCCCTGTCGCTTCTCGCCGCACCGAAATCGGTCGAGATGGTGGCTCAGCCCGAGCAGGACACCATCGTCCGGGCCACCTACGACGCAGCTTCTCTCGGATTTGCCGGTGAGGAGATCGAGGTGCGCATCACCATTCGCGGCGGCATTCTCTTCAGTCTCGAGTATGGGGTCGCCATCGGCGAGGGTTCCGCCTCCGTCGTGACCCTCATCACCCCCGACACCTCGGCGGCTCCAATAGAGCTGCCAGACGCCTGACCACCCGTACCCCTTTTTCGACCACTGACGGTTACCAGCGGAGAGACCACCAGCCCTTCGAGCCCACGACCCAATAGGAGACACCGTGACGAAGAAGACCCGCTTCATCCACCTGCTGAGGTTGACCGCAACCCTGGTCGGCCTGGCCATGCTGGCCCTGCCGGCGGTCGCATCCGCCGACGACGGCGACGAGTTCGAGTTCGAGGGACCGCTCGAGACGACCAGCGTCGAGATCCCGCTCCTGGGCTCGCCACTGACCATCGACGTCACGGTCGGAACCGATGGCTCGATCGAGTCGGTCTCGTTCACGCCTGATCCCGGCTTCGCCCAGGTCGGCGATGACGAGGGCGACTTCACCTTCGTGTTCCAGGGCGACGGTTTCACCTATGAGGTGGAGATCGAGGCCGAAGACGGAACCCTCAAGATCGAGTTCGAGATCGACGACGACGAGGGCGACGACGACGAGGGCAACGACGACGAGGGCGACGACGACGAGGGCGACGACGACGAGGGCGACGACGACGAGGGCGACGAGGGCGACGACGACGAGGGCGACGACGACGAGGGCGACGACGACGAGGGCGACGACGACTGACCCCGACAGCAGTCGACCCGATGCTGCGATCCCCCTCCCGGAGGGGGATCGCACGCGTTCGAGTCGGTCGCCAACGGGACGAACCTTGCCTCAGGGCAGCGCAGCCTGTGCCGACCCTGAAACGCCGGATGGATGCGCTCGCGCGGTCGGCGAGGGGAAGCCTCGCGAAGAGTACCGGTCGATGAAGGCCAGAACCCGGCGCCAGGCGTCGGCGGACTCCTCGGCGAACTCCGCGTGCTTGCGGTCGAAGAAGGAGTGAGGAGCGCCCTCGTAGACCACGATCTCGTTGGCGATGCCGGCCGCGGTTAGGGCGTCGCGCCACCGATCGACCTCCTCGAGGGGGATGCCCGGGTCGGCACCACCCATCAGACCGAGGATCGGGCTCTCGATCTCACCCACCCGTTCCAGCAAGGGCGTGGCCCCCTCGGGAAACACCCTGTTGGGATGCCCGTAGAACCCGATGGCACCGGCCAGGTCGAGGCTGTTGGCCGCCTGATGCCACGAGTTCGACCCACCAAAACAGAAGCCGAGCGTGAAGACCGGACGATCCGGGTCGAGCCGACGCAGGTGTGCCACGCCGGCTGCGGCATCGGCCTTGACTCCCTCGAACGTGCACTGCCCGACGTGGGGCATGTGGTCGAAATCGTCCCCGCGCTCGCCGGTCTCGGTGCTCCGGCCGAAATAGTCGATCGTCAACGCAGTGTGCCCCTCCTCGGCGAGCCGCACCGCCAGCTCCTCGTAGAAGCTGTAGAGCCCCCGCACGTCGGGAAGCACCAGGACCGAGGCGCCTTCACCCGCCCCCAAGGCCTCGAACGCGGCGAACTCGTTCCCATCGGCCGCGGTGAGCATCAGGCGGCGAGTGTCGATCGCCGCTCCGCCGACCGGCGGAACGGGTGGCGAGGAGTCGAGGTCGAAACACATCTTCGGGGTCCCTCCCGTGTGAACGGCTCTCCCGAGACTAGGTGCAGCACAGCACTGGCAGGACGAGGAGATGGTGTCCCTACCAGCCGCCTGCGCCCCGGGATCGCTATCGTATGGAATGCCTGGTTGAGGTGAGTCGAGCGTTTGTTTCTCGGGAACCCACCGGCAGATGCCCGCCATGGAGGCGGGCGGGGACTCGAGAAAGGGACCCGATGAACATCTACGTAGGAAACCTTTCCTACTCCATGACCTCCGATGAGCTCGAGAGGTTGTTCGCAGAGCACGGCCAGGTCGATTCCGCCGCCGTGATCATGGACCGCGACACCGGCCGCTCGCGGGGCTTCGGCTTCGTGGAGATGCCGGACGACGATGCCCGCAAGGCCATCGAGGCGCTCAACGGCGCCGACCATGGCGGCCGCAAGCTCAACGTCAACGAAGCCCGGCCTCGCAGATGAACTCGCCGGGCGGCGTCATCGCCGCCCTGGCGTTGATCACAGCAGCATGTGGCGGTGGAGGCGACTCCCCCGCCACATCTGCGTCCGACGGCAACACCGTCGGTGTCATCTACCGCGGGACGCTGGATGACGGGTCCGAGTTCGACTCCAACGTGGGAGGCGAGCCGCTGGTGTTCGTGCTCGGCGAGGGCAGCCTGATCAGCGGGTTCGAGAACGCGGTGCGCGGGATGTCGGTCGGCGAGACCGTCACGGTCCGGCTGGAACCGTCCGAGGCCTACGGAGAACGCACCGAATCGTTGATCATCGACCTGCCTGCCGAGGGCGCCCCCGACGGCCTCGCCGTCGGCGACCAGGTCGTGCTCTCCGACGGCTCCCGGGTGACGATCCTCGAGTTGGGGGCGGAGACCATCAAGGTGGACGCCAACCACCCCCTGGCGGGCCAGGCGCTGACCTTCGAGATCACGATCCAGTCGATCGAGTGAAAGGGCTGCCCGCTTCCCGCTTCCCGCTTCCCGCTTCCCGCTGCCCGCTGCCCGCTGCCCGCTGCCCGCTGCCCGCTGCCGGCTTCCGGCTGGCCCGTCTTTCCGAAGACCGTCGCCGAGCCGCACGCGGTGTCCGCCGACCCCCAGGACGACGGGCGACGCTACTCCCCCAACTTCGGTTTGACGGCTTCGACCGGGCGCCAGTCCTTGGGGAGTTGTGCAGTGGTGAGTCGGGACTCGGCCCATTGGCGTAACTGCGCCGCGGTTGCCCCCTCCAGCACCACCTCCGCGACCACTCGCCTCCCCCACTCGTCGTCGGGGATGCCGAACACTCGAGCCTCGACGACGCCGGGATGAGACAACAGGACCCGCTCGACCTGAGCGGGGTGGACGTTCTCCCCGCCGGTGACGATCACCGCGTCCGCCCTCCCGAGCACGGT
>JAUYIV010000168.1 GCA_030688105.1 Actinomycetota bacterium
GACGATGCCGTCGCTGTCACGGCCCTCGGTCTCGGGGAGCGCGTCGACACCCCACGCGGCGGCGACGTCGACGCGAGCGGCCGGGTCGGCGACCGGACGGCCGCCCGGCAGCAGGGTGGGCAGGCAGCCGGCCTCGATCGCGCCACGGTCACCGGCGCGGCGCGGGACCCATGCGAGCCGGGCGCCGGTCTTGGCGGCGAGGTCGGAGACGGCCGTCAGTGCACCGGGCACGGTCGCGAGGCGCTCGCCGACGAGGACGACCGTCGAGGAGTCGACGCCGAAATCGGTGGACAGCAGCGAGGAGACCGCGGCCGGCTCGTCGCCGGGCACCGTCGGCACCAGCCGGGCGGAGAGTTTGCGCAGCCCGCGGGGGGTGTACGGCGCGAGCGCGACCACCTGGGTTCGTCCGGCGCGGACCGCCTTGCGCAACCGCAGGAAGACCGCGCCTGCTTCGTCCTCTGGCTCGAGCCCGACCAGGACGACCTTCGACGCCGACTCGAGGTCGTCGTACGTCACGCCGCCGTTGCCGGGCGCGGTGAGCACCACGTGCGCGGCGATGAAGGCGGTTTCCTCCGCGGAGAGCGGCCGGGCGCGGAAGTCGACGTCGTTGGTGGCGAGGGTGACCCGGGCGAACTTGGCGTAGGCGTAGGCGTCCTCGGTGGTGAGTCGACCCCCGGTCAGGACCCCGACCCCACCGGCAGCCTTTGCCGCGGCCAGGCCGCGAGCCGCGACGGCGAAGGCCTCGGGCCACGACGCGGGGCGCAGGGAGCCGTCCGCATCCCGGACCTGCGGGTAGGTGATCCGGTCCTCGCCGTGGGCGTAGGTGAACGCGAAGCGGTCCTTGTCGGTGATCCACTCCTCGTTGACGGCCGGGTCGTCACCGGCCATCCGGCGCATCACTTGGCCGCGCCGGTGATCGATGCGGATGGCGGAGCCGCAGGCGTCGTGCTCGGCGACGCCGGGCGAGGAGACGAGGTCGAACGGGCGGGACCGGAATCGGTAGGCCCCCGAGGTGAGCGCGCCCACTGGGCAGATCTGGATGACGTTGCCGGCGAAGTAGGAAAGGAACGGCGCGTCCTCGGCGATGCCGATCTGCTGGGCGGCGCCGCGCTCGAGGAGCTCGATGAACGGGTCACCGGCGATCTCCTCGGCGAACCGGGTGCAGCGCTGGCAGACGATGCACCGCTCCCGGTCGAGCAGCACGACGGGCGACAGGTTGATCGGCTTGGGGAAGGTCCGCTTGGTCTCGCCGAACCGGGACTCGCCACGCCCGTTGGACATCGCCTGGTTCTGCAGCGGGCACTCGCCACCCTTGTCGCAGACCGGGCAGTCGAGCGGATGGTTGATCAGCAGGAACTCCATCACGCCCTGCTGCGCCTTGTCGGCGACGTCACTGGTGACCTGGGTGTTGACGACCATGCCCTCGGCGACCGGGAGGGTGCAGGAGGCCTGCGGCTTGGGGAATCCGCGCCCGTTGCCGGCGTCCGGCACGTCGACCAGGCACTGGCGGCAGGCGCCGACCGGCGCCAGCAGCGGGTGGTCGCAGAACCGCGGGATCAGGACGCCGACCCGCTCGGCCGCCCTGATCACCAGCGTGTCCTTGGCGACCGCGACCTGGATGCCGTCGATGGTGACGTTGACCAGGTCGGTCAACTTCTCGACTCCGTCGGTGGTTGAGCCTTTCGAAACCGTCACGCCGTCACTTCCTCGGTCGCGAAGGCCGTCGACTTCGCCGGGTCAAAGGGACACCCGCCTTGCGTGAGGTGGGCAAGGTACTCGTCGCGGAAGTACTTGATCGAGCTCGAGATCGGGCTGGTCGCACCGTCACCGAGCGCGCAGAACGAGCGGCCCAGGATGTTGTCGCACTGGTCGAGGAGCAGCTCGAGATCGGCCTCGATGCCCTGTCCCTTCTCTAGCCGAGCGAGCGTCTGGACCAGCCACCAGGTGCCCTCGCGGCAAGGCGTGCACTTGCCGCACGACTCGTGCTTGTAGAACTCGGTCCACCGCAGCACCGCTCGTACGACACAGACGGTGTCGTCGAAGATCTGCAGCGCCCGGGTGCCGAGCATCGAGCCGGCCGCGCCGACGCCCTCGAAGTCGAGCGGTACTTCCAGGTGCTGGGCGGTGAGCAGCGGCGTGCTGGACCCGCCGGGGGTCCAGAACTTCAGGTCGTGTCCCTCGCGGACACCGCCGGCGAGGTCGAGTAGCTCGCGCAGCGTGATGCCGAGCGGCGCTTCGTACTGGCCCGGCTTCTGCACGTGCCCGGACAGGGAGAAGATGCTGAAGCCTTTGGACTTCTCAGTGCCCATCGACGCGAACCACTCGGCGCCGCGGGCGACGATGCTCGGCACCGACGCGATGGACTCGACGTTGTTGATGACGGTCGGGCTGGCGTAGAGGCCGGCGACGGCCGGGAACGGAGGACGGAGTCGCGGCTGGCCGCGACGCCCCTCGAGGCCTTCGAGCAGGGCGGTCTCCTCACCGCAGATGTAGGCGCCGGCGCCGGCGTGGACGACGACGTCGAGGTCGAAGCCCGAACCGTGGATGTCCTTGCCCAGGTGGCCGGCGGCGTACGCCTCGGCGACCGCGGCCTGCACCCGGCGGATGACATGAAGGACCTCGCCACGGACGTAGATGAACGCCATGTTGGCGCGGATCGCGTAGGCACTGATGATGACGCCCTCCACGAGGACGTGCGGGTTGCCCATCATCAGCGGGATGTCCTTGCAGGTGCCCGGCTCCGACTCGTCGGCGTTGACCACGAGGTATTTGGGCTTCGGGTTGTCCTGCGGGATGAAGCCCCATTTCATGCCGGTCGGGAAGCCGGCGCCGCCACGGCCGCGCAGACCGGAGTCCTTAACCGCCGTGATCACGTCGTCCGGCGCCATGGCGAACGCCTTATCGAGCGCCCGGTATCCGCCCTTCGACTCGTACGCCCGCAGCGTCCACCCGCAGTCGACGTCCCACATGTCGGTGAGGACCGGGGTCAGCGTGTCAACCATGGGCCTGCCCCTCCTTCGGAGCCTCCACCGCCGCGGGAGCCGGAGCCTCCGGCGCCTTCCAGCCGCGCTCGCGGGCGATCTCGAGACCGGCGAGGCTGGCCGGACCCGCGGTCGGACCCTCGTAGACTCGGCCGTCCGGGAACCCGGCGAGCACCCGCTCGGCCTCACGCCAGGTGCATAGCTTGGGGCCGCGGGTGGACTTGACGTCGTGGCCGGCGCGGAGCGACTCGACCATCTGGACCGCCGACTCCGGGGTCTGGTTGTCCATGAACTCCCAGTTGACCATCACGACCGGGGCGTAGTCGCAGGCCGCGTTGCACTCGACGTGCTCGAGGCTGACGGAGTACTGATCGCCCTGCCGCTTCGCGGCGACCTCGTCGTTGCCGATCTCGAGGTGCTCCTTGAGCCGGGCGAAGATCTGGTCGCCGCCCATGACCGCGCACAATGTGTTGGTGCAGACGCCGACGTGGAAGTCGCCGACGGCGTGGCGCTTGTACATCGTGTAGAACGTCGCCACTCCGTTGACCTCGGCCGGCGAGATCTCGAGGATGTCGGCGCAGACCTCGATCGCCTGGGGCGTCACCTTGCCCTGCTCGGACTGCACCAGGTGCAGCATTGGCAGCAGGCCGGAGCGCTTCTCCGGGTAGCGGGCCGCGATGTCGCGCAGCTCGCCGAGCGTCTTGTCGTCGAGAGCCATCAGCGGTCGACGCCTCCCATCACCGGGTCGATGCTGGCGATCGCGACGATGACGTCGGCGATCATGCCGCCCTCGCTCATCACGCTCGTCGCCTGCAGGTTGTTGAACGAGGGGTCGCGGAAGTGGGCGCGGAACGGCTTGGTGCCGCCGTCGGAGACCACGTGCGCGCCGAGCTCGCCACGGGGCGACTCGATCGGCACGTACGCCTGGCCGGCCGGGACCCGGAAGCCCTCGGTCACCAGCTTGAAGTGGTGGATCAGCGCCTCCATCGACTCACCCATGATGTGCCGGATGTGGTCGAGGCTGTTGCCCATGCCGTCGCTGCCGATCGCGAGCTGGCTCGGCCAGGCGATCTTCTTGTCGGCGACCATGACCGGCGCTCCCTCGAGCCCGCACAGGCGGTCGGCGCACTGTTCGACGATCTTGAGGCACTCCCACATCTCGGCGAGGCGCACCCGGAACCGGCCGTAGGAATCGCTGGTGTCCCAGGTCTGCACGTCGAAGTCGTAGGTTTCGTAACCGCAGTACGGCGACGACTTGCGCAGGTCCCACGGGTAGCCGGTGCTGCGCAGTACCGGCCCGGTCAGCCCCAACGCGAGGCAACCCTCGAGGTCGAGGTGGCCCACGTCGACCAGTCGCGCCTTGAAGATCGGGTTGGCATTGCAGAGCGCGGCGTACTCCGGCAGCCGCTTCTTCATCAGCGACACGAAGCCGCGGATCTCCTCCAGGGCACCGGGCGGGAGGTCCTGGGCGACGCCGCCGGGACGGATGAAGCCGTGGTTCATCCGCAGGCCGGTGATCAGCTCGAACAGGTCGAGGACGAGCTCGCGCTCGCGGAAGCCGATGGTCATCACCGTGAGGGCGCCGATCTCCATGCCGCCGGTGGCGATGCAGACCAGGTGCGAGGAGATGCGGTTGAGCTCCATGAGGAGGACCCGCATGACCGAGGCCTTCTCGGGGATGTCGTCCTCGATGTCGAGGAGTCTCTCCACGCCGAGGCAGTAGGTCGTCTCGTTGAAGAACGGGCTGAGGTAATCCATCCGGGTCACGAACGTGACGCCCTGCACCCAGGTGCGGTGCTCCATGTTCTTCTCGATGCCGGTGTGCAGGTAGCCGATGCCGCACCGGGCCTCGGTGACCGTCTCGCCGTCGAGTTCGAGGATCAGCCGGAGCACGCCGTGGGTGGACGGGTGCTGGGGGCCCATGTTGACGACGATCCGTTCCTGCGTGTCGCCGCCGTCGTCGCCGAGGCCGGCCGCGATGTCGTCCCAGTCGTGGCCGGAGACGGTGAAGACCTTGCCGTCGCTGGTCTCCGACGACCCCGCATACATGTCGTGGGTGGTGGCCATCAGTTGTAGGACCTCCGCTCGTCGGGCGGCGGGATGCTGCCGCCCTTGTACTCGACAGGGATGCCGCCCAAGGGGTAGTCCTTGCGCTGGGGGTGGCCCGGCCAG
>JAUYIV010000179.1 GCA_030688105.1 Actinomycetota bacterium
ACCGTGATCCAATCCGAGCCCGAATAGCGGAGGTCTACTCGCGCATCGGCTTCAAGGGCGTCTCGGCGCTCTCGAACAACCGACCGGGTCAGCCGGATCTCGATGAGATCCGCATGTTCGAAGTGGGCGATCTCCTTCCCGTGCACCCAATAGGCGAGGTCATCCTTGAACATGGACGGGCTCTCGACCACTCCATCGAGAGCGGCGATCGCGTCTCTGAGACCGTCGATCATGGACACAGTCTCCCAGACGGAGTCCGCACCTCGAAGAGGGGACGAGCGAGCCGAGCGGCCACGGGACGCCTACAGGGAGAATCCAAAGACGGTGCCGATCCGCCCCCCAGCGTCGCACAGCCGGGCGACGACGCGAGGTGCGTTCTCGCAGCTGCGCGGCCACGGTATGGTCCGATGATCGGCCGGAAATCACACCTCCTCGCCCTATGTGTGCTCCTGGCGTCCGCCTGTGCGGACGATCCCGCGCAGCCGTCGCCCGCGGCTTCATCGACGACCTCGCCGGTCGGCACCTCGTTCACCACGGTGACGACACCTGCGACGACCGTGCCCGTCACCGCGCCCGGAACGACGCTCACCATCCCGATTCCCGCCGCCGAGTTGGAGATCGTCGAATATCCGGTGCCCGGCGGGTCGAGGCCGCACGACGTGGCTCCCGCCGTCGACGGGGGAGTGTGGTACACGGCTCAAGGATCGGGCGAGCTCGGGTGGCTCGACCCCGAGACCGAGGAGACTCGCCACGTCCCGCTCGGGGCCGGCTCGAGGCCGCATGGGGTGATCGTCGGCCCCGATGGCGCTCCCTGGATCACCGATTCGGGGCTCAATGCCATCGTCCGTGTCGATCCAATGACGCATGAGGTCGTCGTTTTTCCATTGCCGCCGCCCATTGCCAATCTCAACACTGCGGCGTTCGATTCCACCGGCCGGCTGTGGTTCACCGGACAGAACGGGATCCACGGGGTGTTCGATCCGGCGAGCGGCGCCATGGAGGTCTTCGCTTCGCCCCGAGGGTCCGGACCATACGGGATCACCGCCACTCCCTCGGGTGAGATCTACTACGCGTCGCTCTTCCAGAGCTACGTCGGGCAGGTGGCGCCGGACGGATCGGTCACGGTGCTCGAGCCGCCGACCCCCGCGCAGGGGGCGCGTCGGGTGTGGTCGGACTCGAAGGGCTCGATCTGGGTGAGCGAGTGGAACTCGGGGCAGCTGGGCCGCTATGAGCCGTCACGAGGCGAGTGGAGCGAGTGGCCCCTTCCCGGGGACCGCTCGCAGGCATACGCGGTGTACGTCGACGAGACCGACTTCGTGTGGGTCAGCGACTTCGGGGCCAACGCCATCCATCGCTTCGATCCGAGCAGCGAGACCTTCGACACGTTCCCCCTCCCTTCGGTTCCCGGCGAAGTTCGCCAGATTCACGGACGTCCCGGCGAGGTCTGGGCGGCCGAGTCGAGAGCCGATCAGCTGATCGTGATTCGCCGCATCGACGGTTGACATCCCTCAATCGCCGCCGGCCATCGAACGACCTCGAGGGCCCCGCGGGGCCCTCGAGGTCGTTTCGGAGACAGCCGGCGAATCAGGCTTCGGTCATGGCCAGAGCAGGCAGCTCGATCTCGAGCTCCCGCTGGATCTCGCGATGGGTGGGCGCCAAGAGGATGTGTCCGCGGCTCGCCCACACGAGGCCGGCTCCGCTGAGCAGACCCATCAACCCGAGTGCCGCGAAGGCGCCGGCGAGGGCGAGGCCCATC
The DNA here is from genome assembly GCA_030688105.1 of Actinomycetota bacterium. GTDB lineage: Bacteria > Actinomycetota > Acidimicrobiia > Spongiisociales > UBA11373 > JAUYIV01. The sequence continues at coordinate 1,757 of JAUYIV010000179.1, forward strand.
TGCAGGGTGGTGGCGGTCAGGGTGCCGACTCCCAGCTCCGCGAACAGACCGTGCACCGTCCCGGTCCACGCCTGCTCACGGGCCTTCCCGTCGAGAGGGTGGCTGCGGTTGAAGCCGGTCCAGTAGCGACCGTCCACCGGCACCTCGTAGGTTCCGGCGAGGAACACTTCGCCCTCGAACTCCACATCCTCGGTCAGGGTCACCATCTGGGTGCTGTTGAGGGTGTGGTAGCCGACCGCCGCCATCTGGTACATGTACTCGGTCGCCGTGTTCACCAGCGGGTCGTTGGGGTCGAAGTCGGACTGGACCACGGGGTACTTCCAGTCCTCGGTGAGGATGGTGAGGATCGCCTGGGCGCCCTCGGTGGTGCCCCGGTCGACCAGCTGGCCGTCGTCGTTGTAGGTGAGCTGGACGTTCTGCTTCTCGCTGAAGGCTCCAAGCGAGTCGTACCCGTCCTGGACCTTGAGGAAGGCGACCCCGGCGGCGGTGACGAGTCCGAGCCCGAACACGATGAGGACGATTCCGAGTGTTCTGAGCCTCTTCGACATCTCTATTGCTCCTGTTCTCTGTCGATGCACCCTGCTTGTGAAATATTTCACAAGCAGGTCACGATCAATCTCTCGCACATCGTCGATGGTCGATAGGGACGAAGGTCCCAGGATCGGAGCCGATCGGCCGTAGCCCACCGAGACGTCAGATGTCATCGGCTGGTCGGGCGAGCAGCCGCTGGAGGCAGAAGGCGGGAGGCGCTCCTAAAACTCCACGAGCTGGTTCGCCTGGGCGAGATCCTCGATCTCCCGGACGAAGTCGCGCAGCAGCGAACGGCGCAGGCAGTACCAGTGACGCGGGCCGTCCTCGCGGACGAAGAGGATGTGCGCCTCCCGCAGGATCCGGAGGTGCTCGGAGATCGTCGACTGCGCCAGGTCGCTGTGGTCGACGATCTCCTGGACGATGTGAGGCGTGCAGAAAGTGAATTGGCGAATGATGCGGATGCGCTCGGGATGGGCGAGGGCGCGGCCGATGAGAGCAAGGTTCTCATCGGTGAGGGGCGGCGCCGGCGGGAGGTCACGCTCGGTGCACGGTGGGCGCGCCGATTGCATGGTGTCCATGGGGTTCTCCTCTGCGGAGACGGTGGATGCCGGGCTTGTGAAAAGTTTCACAAGTAGACCTTGCCGCGGATCGACGAAGACCGATAGGGGAGTTCGACCCGCCTGCTCCGGCTCAGCTGAGGATGTCGGCCTCCCAGTTCTCCCGGGCCTCGCGTGCTGCAACCGCGGCGATGAGAAGGGTCGCCACCGGATCGGCCCACCACCAGCCGAGAGCGGCATTGGCGGCCAGGGCGAGGAGGATGCTCGTGGCCAGCGCGCCATCGAGGCGGGTCAGCGTCGCTTCGGCGGAGAGCGGCTGGGAGTCGAGGCCCACGGCGGTCCGCCGCTTGGCGATGGCCAGCCCGAACATGACGGCCGCGGTCATCGCTAGATAAGCGATGCCCCACGGCGAGGTGTCGGCGCGATGGCCGGAGGCGATCACCCGAACCGCGCCGACGGTGAGCAGCACCGCCAGCGCGGCGAAGGCGACCGCCACCAGCCGGAGAGCCCGTCGGGTTCGGGCCGGACTCGAGGTCCTGCCGACCCGACCTACGTGCCACACCACCACCACTGAGGCGAACACCTCGACCACGGCGTCGAGGCCGAACGCAACGAGAGCGAGCGATCGAGCCGCCACGCCGAGCCCGATGGTCACGAACACCTCGCCGGCGTTCCATGCGATCGTCGTCCATTCGAGGACGAGGGCGCGCCGTCGCAGAGACGATCCGACTGCCTGACTCATGGGCGCCATCATCGCATTGCGACGGCAAGAGCGATGCTTGTCCGCGCAATAGCCTTCCCGATCGCCTCCCGAGGACTGGCTGGGCGGCGAAGCACCCGCCTCGGCGCCTGAGATGCGCTCTGCCCGGCAGTTTCCCGGACGTTGTCCACCCACGCCCTAACCTGAACCGGTGCGCCGACTCCTGGCTTCATTCGTCTTGCTCAGCCTCGTGGTGGGTGGCTGCGCCGACGACGCGACGCCTTCGACCACCGGGCCGACCACGACGGCCGGCGCCGGTGGAATCGCCGACGAGGTGGCCGGGCTCGTCGATGAGGCCGAGCGGGTGCGCGGACTCGAGTTCTTCGACGAACCTGCGGTCGAGATCATCTCCCAGGAAGAGCTGTCCGAGCGGGTCCGGCAGCAGATCGAGGACGAACTCGAACCCGAAGACGTCGCGGTCCTGCAGCGCCTGTACGAGCTGCTCGGCCTTCTCGACGGGACCATCGATCTCGGACAGGCCTACCAGGATCTATATGCCGAACAGGTCGGCGGGTACTACGACCACGAGACCGGCGACATGGTCATATCGGGTGGCTCGAGCCTGAGCGCCCTGTCCAAGACGATCGTGGTCCACGAACTGGTTCATGCGCTCACCGATGAGCAGTACGGGTTCGCCGACCGGTCCGACGACCTGGTCGACGCCGACCAGTTCGAGGAGGCGTTTGCCCTCCAGGCGCTGACCGAGGGTGATGCGACGTACTTCCAGATCGTCTACTTGCAGGGCCTCTCGGCGGGCGAGCAGCAGGATGCCATCGTGGAGTCTCTCGCCGTCGACACCTCCGTGACCGACTCGCTTCCCGGGTGGTTCGCCGAGGACCTCACCTTCCCGTATGACGCCGGATTCGGCTTCGTGACCCGGCTGGTCCAGGAGCGCGGGACTCGCGGGGTCAACCAGGCCTACGAGCAACCCCCGACCACCACCGAGCAGATCCTCCATCCCGAGAAGTATTTCATCCGCGAACCGGCGCGTGACGTGGTGCTGCCCTCCGCGGAGGTGGCCGGCTACGAGCAATATGAAGAGGGCATCTTCGGCGAGTGGAATCAGATGCTCTATCTCCTCGACGGGGTCAGCCCGGGCGATGCCGTCGTCGGGGCCACCGGCTGGGGCGGCGACCACTACCGCATCTACTGGAACGGCACCGACGTCGTGTTCGCCTACTTGTACGAAGGCGACACCCCCCGGGATGCCGAGGAGTTCGCCGACTACCTGGTCGACTCCGTTTCGGCTCGGCTGGAGGTGGGATCAGCCCAAGGCTCGGAAGATGTCACGACGTTCCCCGGCGGGTCTGCCTACGCGTACGTCGAGCTGTCCGGCCAGAGGGTTCTGTTCGTGGCGGGGTTCGACTCGAGCCTCGGTTCTGCCCTGGTGCAATCGCTATTGAGTGGAGGCGCCCTCGCGTAGACCGACGCAACGAGTAGGGGCTTTGGTCCACATGACACGACCAGGGGTCCCTGCCACAATGCGCCACCACAATCGGATCAAGAAGATCGGGGGACTATGGACTTCAGCAAACTCTCAGCGGGGGCCAAATTGGCTCTGGTGGGCGGGGTGATCCTCCTCGTGAACATGTTCTTGCCCTGGTTCTCGGTCGATCTGGGACCGCTCGGCTCCGATTCGGGAAACGCTTTCGACTCTGGTTTCCTGGCTTGGGGGGGCTCGCTGATAGCGGTCGCCGGTGCCCTGGTGCTGCTACTCAAGGCCTCGGGTAGGCAGGCGGTGAACATGGGCGAGTTCAAGACCGAACAAGTCGCTCTCATCCTCGCCGCACTTGGAACAGTGCTGATAGTCATCAAGGTGATCACAGGGCATTCCATTCTGGGTCTGTCCCTCGATCGCAGCATCGGCGTCTTCTTGGGTGTCATTGCCGGCGCCGCGGTGACGTACGGCGCATTCATGGCCATGAAGGACGCCGGCCTCGAAATGCCCGGGATGGGCGGCGGAGGCAGTGGCAGTGGAGGCGGCGACACGGGCATGTAGCCGAACCCGCCGAAATGACTCACTGATGAGGGGCCGTCGGGCCCCTCATCTCGTTCCAGGAAGACTCAAGAAGCCACAGGAGCGTTCCACCAATCCGGCCGATGGCCGATGGCT
>JAUYIV010000182.1 GCA_030688105.1 Actinomycetota bacterium
CAGGCGATGAAGAAGGCCATCCTCATCTTGCTCGCGATCTGTGCGGCGCAGGCGCCGTCGTTCGCCCCTGCCCAATCGGCCCGCTACAACGTCCTGCTGGCGGGGGGCCCGGAAGCGAACATGATCCACATTTGGCTCACCGAAGACGGTCGCAACTACGTGATCGACTCGGTCGTCTCGCTGGAAGTCGGAGGCTCGGTCTGCGACAACCCGCCCGGCAAGGAGAATCAGCTGGTCTGCCCGGCACCGCCGATTGCCGGCTTCGAAGTCAACGCGGGCGGCGGCGACGACAGGGTCACGGTCGCCAAGAACGTCTCGATCCCGGTCACGATGCGGGGCGGCTCTGGCGACGACTTCTTGCTCGGGGGCGCCGGCCCCGACAAGCTGATCGGCGGCGCCGGCAACGACCGCCTGGTCGGCTGGCGGGGTGCCGACCTGCTCGCCGGAGGAGCGGGCAACGACGTCCACATCGGCGGCCCCGGCGACGACATCATCCTGACGGGTTCGGGCAGGGACGTCGTGCGGCCCGGCCCCGGCAACGACGTGGTTCGCAAGTATCGGCCCCGCGCCCGCTCCAACCGCCCCAGATAGGGCTCTGCGCATCCCGGCGATGCTTGCGATGCGCGCAGCCTGCGCTAAGCTGCGCCTACGAATGACGCACCGGACCGGCAGCCTGGCGCTCCTCCTTCTCCTCCCCCTCCGGGGGGAATAGCGCTGGGCGGCGCGAGAGCCGCGAGAGACAAGGTCATTTGCACGAAGTGGAGAAGGAGGTAGGTCCCGTGGCATCCCCAACTGACGCAAACCGCGTCCACATCTTCGACACGACGCTTCGCGACGGCGAGCAGTCCCCGGGCATCTCGCTGAACACCGCCGAGAAGGTCGAGATCGCCCATCAGCTCGCGCGACTCGGCGTCGACGTGATTGAGGCCGGCTTCCCAATCACCTCGCCGGGCGACTTCGAGGCGGTGAAGGCGATCTCCCGCGAAGTCGAAGGGCCGGCGATCTGCGGCCTGGCCCGCACCCACAAGGCCGACATCGACGCCGCCTGGGAGGCGATCCGCGACTCGCAGCGCCCCCGCATCCACACCTTCATCTCCACCTCCGACATCCACATCGAGCACCAGCTGCAGACCGACCGCGAGGACGTCAAGGGCCAGGCCCGCGCCGCGGTGGCGCTGGCCAAGTCCTACTGCGAGGACATCGAGTTCTCGCCGATGGACGCAACCCGGGCCGAGATCGAGTTCACCGCCGAGGTCTGCGCGATCGCGGTCGAGGAGGGCGCAACCGTCATCAACATCCCGGACACGGTCGGCTACACGACGCCGGAGGAGTACGCCGACTACTTCCGGCGCCTCTACGAGCTGGTCCCCGGCCTAGGCGCGGTCGAGACCTCGGTTCACTGCCACGACGACCTCGGGATGGCCGTGGCCAACTCCTACGCCGGCCTGCTGGCGGGCGCCCGCCAGGTCGAGTGCGCGGTCAACGGGATCGGCGAGCGAGCGGGCAATTGCTCGCTGGAGGAGATCGTGATGCTGATCAGGACCCGCGAAGACGTGCACGGCCTGACCACGGGCGTCAACTCTCGTGAGCTCGCCCGCACCAGTCGCATGGTCTCTCGGCTGACCGGCTACCCGGTACAGCCGAACAAGGCCGTGGTCGGCCGCAATGCCTTCGCCCACGAGTCCGGCATCCACCAGGACGGCGTGCTGAAGGAGCGGACCACCTACGAGATCATGGACGCGACCGAAGTCGGCCTGGAGTCGAATTCGCTCGTGCTCGGCAAGCACTCCGGCCGCCACGCGCTGCGCGACGCGCTGGAGCAACTCGGCTTCGAGGTCGAGGGCAACGCGCTCAACGCCGCCTTCAAGCGCTTCAAGGAAGTAGCCGACCGCAAGAAGCAGGTGACCGCGCTGGACCTGGAGGCGATCGTCTCCGATGAGATGCGGGAGCGCAAGGACGCCCACGAGCTGGTCTGGTTCGAGGTGGAGGCCGGCTCGAGGCGGGAGCCTCTGGCACGGGTCGCCGTCAAGCTGCCCTCCGGCAGGGAGGCGGTGGGCGAGTCGAGCGGCGACGGCCCCGTCGACGCGATCTTCCACGCGATCCAGAGGGCCACGGACACCAGGTGCGAGCTGCGCCAGTACACGGTCGAGGCGGTGACCGGGGGTGAGGACGCCCTCGGAGAGGTCAGCGTGATGCTGCGCATCGACGGCCGCCTCGCCACCGGCCAGGGGGTGGCCACCGACATCCTCGAGGCCTCGGCCCGAGCCTATGTCCGGGCGCTGTCCAACGGGCTCGAGGGCGCCGCGATCCGCGAGGCCGAGGCGGCAACCGCCGAGGCGGCGGTCGAGCGGACCCCCGGCCCGTAGACGGGGCGGGTCAGGGTTCTCGGAACTTCGTTGCCAATACAAACGTACGTGATAACGTACGCACGTGGCGACGGCGGTGAAAGAGGGGGCGCGGTCCGCGCAGATCCGTGAGGGGTCGCCCTCAGATGCTGCGCCGGAGGTCGGCGCCCGAGTTCGCGCCCTGCGCGAGGCGATGGGCTTGTCGCTCCGCGACCTCGCCGAGCGGAGTGGGGTGAGCGCGCCGATGCTGTCTCAGGTGGAGCGGGCGGAGACCAGCCCGACGCTCGCGGTCGCGGCGAAGATCGCCGCCGGCCTCGAGCTGACGCTCTCGCAGCTGCTGCGGCTCGACGAGGGCGAGCACGTCGTGGTCAGCCGGACCGGGCGCAGGCGCCTCTCCTCGCGCGGCGGGCACCAGTTCGAGGAGCTGACGCCGCCGCTGCCCGGGCAGCGTGCCGACGTATCTCTGCACACTCTGAGGGAGGGGGCGTCGACCGGCGGCCCGGGTGACCCGCCGATGCACGAGCCGGGCAGTCGCGAGACG
>JAUYIV010000183.1 GCA_030688105.1 Actinomycetota bacterium
CGTCTCGCCGCCGGCGGCGCGCCCGTCGATACCGGAATGCCGGTCGAGAAGGGCGCCGTCCTCTGGCTCGAGCGCGGCGGGACCAGCGTCATCCGGGCGGGATACAAGGCTCCCCCTAACTAGCGCCGCCCTTCGACGAACCACAGGAGCCGACCGCCGTGATTCCGTGAGGTCTTGACTCTTGACTCTTGATTCGTTGCGGGAGGCGGGCGGCGCGGTCACAGGATCCCGCTGAGCCATCGGTCTACCGCGGCCGCCAACCGCTCTCGCATCTGTTCCTCGCCGATTCCGGTCCGCTTGGGGACCTTGAACGAGTGGTCGGCCTCGGGCATCACGACGAGGGTGGCCCGGGGCAGGCTTCCCACCAGGGGCCGAAGCAGATCTAGCGGCGCCAGGCGGTCCCGCTCGCCCTGGACGAACAGCATGGGCGCCTCGATGTCCTCCAGGTGCGCCGTGTCCCGGGGCTCGCGCTTCCCGACGGCCACCAACGGGTAGCCGAGGAAGAAGAGCCCGGCGGCCTCGACGGCGAGGTGTGAGGCCAACCTGCCCCCCATCGACTTCCCGCCGAGCACCACGGCGTCGGCGTCCGCGGCCACCGACTCGACCACCCGGCGGTGGCACTCGAGGAGGGTCGCCACCCGGTCGGGGGCCCTTCGGCCCTCGGCTACGTAGGGATAGTCGAAGGTGACGACGGTGTGCCCGGCGGCGGCCAGCCGCCGGCGCATCCCGGCCATGAAGGGATGAGCCTGTCCGGCGCCGGCGCCGTGGGCGAGGATGATGACCGCCGACCCTCCTCCCTCGGTGACGACCTCCACCCTGCGATCGGGCGCCCACTCGAGCTCTCGCCTGCGAGTCACGGCGCCGTTTCCGAGGACGGCGGCACGCTCCCCGGTCGAAGGGCCCGCCTGAGGACCTCGCGGGAAGGGCTGCTCGGAAGGGCGTCGAGAGCGGCCCTGATAGCAGACACGGGCCGAGGGTATCTCGCTCGGGGCGAGCGCCACCGCCGGTCTGAACGGAATGAATGCGCGGTCCCCGCGCCAACCCTCGTAGCATTCTCCGGCTTATGAGGATCCGGGTGTTCAACAGTGCCGAGGCTCTCGCCGATGCCGCCGCCGACGAGGTGGAGGGTTGGCTACGCATCATCACGGGTCGTCGGACGATCGGCCTCTCCGGGGGAAGCACGCCGCGCCGGGCTTACGAACTTCTCGCCGAGCGGCGCATGGGGTGGGCAGACGTCGAGGGCTGGCTCACCGACGAGCGTCACGTCCCGCCGAACCACGAGGACTGCAACGCCGGAATGATCCGGCGAGCGCTCTTCGACCATGTGCCGGCGACTCTCCACGAAGTGCCGTGGGAAGAGGCACAGGGTGCGGCGGTCTCATACGAGAACACGCTTCGGCGGATTCTCCCGCCGGGTGGAAACGGGCGACCTCAGCCGGGCCTCGTGTTGCTCGGTGTCGGCGAAGACGGTCACACCGCGTCGCTGTTCCCCGGCTCGCCGGCACTCGAGGAGAGAGAACGCGACTTCATCGCCACCAAGGTCGACGGCCGGGGCTGGAGATTCACCGCGACCATCCCCCTTCTGACCCGTGCCAGGCGCACACTGTTCGTCGCGTCCGGGAGACGCAAAGCGGAGATCGTCGCCCAGATCCTCGAGGGCGACGTCGATCTCCCGGCGGCGCGAGTGAGCCGTTCGAGTCGGGACCCCTTGTGGCTCCTGGACGCCGACGCGGCTTCGGCGCTGGACGAATTTTCGTGATGGAGCCACCAGCCACCAGCCACCAGCCACCAGCCACCAGCCACCAGATTCTTGCTGGAGGCTGGAGGCTGAAGGCTGAAGGCTGAACAACTACTCACCGAGGCCCAGCAAGGCCATCAGATACCGCGCCAACTCGCTGTCCGGGTCGAGATCCGCTCGGCGAAAGACCTCCGCTTGGAGAGCCCCGGGATCGCACTCCAACGCCTCCGCGCGCGCGTCCAACGTCTCTCCCTGCTGCTGGATCGCCACCAACGGCTCCGGCCAGTTGTCCCGGTCCACCAGCGCCTCCGCGGTGGTCACATCGAGGACCTCGATCAACAACTCGAAGTACTCGGCGGTGTCGGCCGCCAGGCGGCCGCAGGTGTCGTCCTCGATCGACGTCGAGGTGGTCGGCCCGGGCGGTGCCGTGGTTGGCAGCGGCGTCGGCGAGTCGCACGCGGCGAGGAGGATCAGCAGAATGGCGGCACGCTTCACGGTCAGGCGAGGGTACCGAGCCAGGACAGATGTCAGATGCCAGATGTCAGGCAGAGGGCTTGCGCGCTCGCAGCGAGTACATCAGCGGGACGAGGTCGCGCTTGCCCTCGGGGAGACGCCACAGCCCATCGTCGCCCTCGGTCATCGAGAGGTGGCCCTTCCATTCGAGGGCACGATGTTCCTCGAAGTGGTCGATCACCAGACCACGCGATGTCAGTGCGGACATCACCTCGGCGAGGCCATGGTTCCATTCGTAGGTACGGGTGTGGTCGAGGATCCCTGATCCGAGGTAGGTCACGTCCTCATCCCACGAAACCGGCAGCTCCGTCTCGAAGTACGGGAAGGCGATCTCGAGCCGGTCGGCGGCATCCTCCTTCCAGTCCAACGACCAGAGCACCGGGTGGGCCTCCCGCAGGTATACGAATCCCCCCGGTACGAGCAGCGCGTCGACCACCGCTCCCCACGCCGCGATGTCCGGGAGCCAGTTGAGCGCACCCACGCCGGTGTAGACCACGTCGAACTGCTCGCCTGCCAACGCTGCCGGTGCGTCGTACAACTCGGTGACGACGAATCGCGCCGGAGTCCCCGACTCGATCGCGAGTCGACGCGCCGCGGCGATTGCCTTCTCCGAGAAATCGATGCCCGTCACCTCCGCCCCGAGCCGTGCCCACGAGAGGGTGTCCATGCCGAAATGGCATTGGAGATGGAGGAGGCGTAGCCCGGCGATGTCGCCGACATGCTCACGATCGCGGGTCACCACCTGGCTGATACGGCCAGAATCGGCGATGAACCCGGGGGCGTCGTAGCCGTCAGGCTGCCAATGGATGGCAACGCGGTCGTCCCAGTTGGCCCGATTCGCCGCGCGGAAATCGTCCATGAAAGAAGGGTAGGTGGCAAGTGGCAGCAGGCAGAGGTGCACTGCACGGGCAACGGGCAACGGGCAACGGGCAACGGGCAACGGGCAACGGAGAAGATTGTCGATTTCCGGTCGTGCCGTTCGTCTAGGGGGTAGAAGAGCCCGGTTACCGTGCCGGGCGAGACACCGGAGAGAGGAAGATGACGCAATACCTGCTGTCGGTCTGGGGGACCGAGAACGCGGAGATTCCCTCCGACGACGAGATGGCGAAGATCTACGCGGACGTCGACGTGGTGAACCAGGCCCTCAAGGCCGAGGGAGCGATGGTGTTCGGAGGCGGGCTGCACCCCGTTGACACCGCCACCGTGGTCCGCGTCAAGGACGGCGAAGTGTCGACAACGGATGGACCGTTCGCCGAGACCAAGGAACAGCTGGGCGGCTTCTGGATCATCGAGGCCCCCGACCTCGACGCCGCACTCGAATGGGCAGCAAAGGCGACGATCGCCTGCCGCGCCCCCGTCGAGGTCCGCCCGTTCCAGGACGAGCCTGAGGCCTGAGAGGCAGGCTCTGAGCTCCTCGGTCGAACCCGTAGCGATCACTCGAGTCTTCCGTGAGGAGTCCGGTCGAGCGGTCGCCACTCTGGTCCGCCTCTTCGGCGACATCGGCCTCGCCGAAGAGGCGGTTCAGGAGGCGTTCCTCGCCGCCGTCGAGCGCTGGCCGACCACCGGAATACCCCCGAGCCCTGCCGGGTGGATCATCACCACGGCCAAGAATCGGGCCATCGACTGGGTCAGGCGGGAGTCCTCTCGACACGATCGTCATGCTCAGGCAGCGCTCCTCGCCCATTCAGAGACAGACACCCAGGTAGGTCCCGTGATCGATGACCAACTGCGCCTGATATTCACGTGCTGCCACCCGGCTCTCGCCCCCGAGGCGCGGGTGGCGCTGACGCTCCGGCTGATAGCCGGCCTACAGACCCCCGAGATCGCGCGGGCATTCATGGTCTCCGAGAGCACGATGGCGCAGCGTCTCGTGCGAGCCAAGAACAAGATCAAGGCGGCGAAGATCCCCTATCGGGTTCCACAAGAGGCCGAACTGCCAGAACGGATCCGCTCGGTTCTGGCTGTCCTCTACCTGATCTTCAACGAAGGATATGTCTCGACGGCAGGCGAGGGCCTCACACGGGACGACCTCGCCGCCGAGGCGATCCGACTCACCCGATCGGTCGTCGACTTGATGCCGGACGAGCCCGAGGCGGTCGGCTTGCTGGCGCTCATGCTTCTCATCGACGCGCGGCGAGCGGCGCGCACGGCTTCCGACGGGTCGCTCGTCCGACTGCCCGATCAGGATCGCTCACTCTGGAATGCCTCTCAGATGGACGAGGGCCGAGCCCTCGTCAGAGCGTGCCTGCGCCGCAGTCAACCCGGCTCGTATCAGATCCAGGCGGCGATCAACGCCGTTCACTGCGACGCCACGGTCGCAGACGACACCGACTGGCCCCAGATCGTCAGGCTCTACGACCAGCTCCTGGAGCACCTGCCGACGGACACCGTTCGGCTCAACCAGGCCGTCGCCGTCGCCGAGGTCGAGGGGCCCCAACCCGCGCTCCGGATGGTCGACCAACTCGACCTGGATGGTTATCACCTGTTGCACCTGACCCGGGGCGATCTGCTCGAACGGCTGGGCAGGTGGACGGAGGCTGCGGAGGAATTCCAGGAGGCCATGTCCCTGACGGCGAATCCGGCAGAGAGAAGACTGATCGCAGACCGTATCGAGCACATCGCCTCGGCGGCCGATCCCATGAGGGGAGCCGCCGATGACTGAGCTGGTGGGCACCGTCGGTCCAGGGCAGGGGCTTGGAGTCGAGCGAATGACTCGCCCCGTTCTCGACCTGATCCGATCACGTACCGGGATCGACGCGATCTGTACGGCCTCCAGCCCCCAGCCTCCAGCTCCCAGCACGACAATCGGCTGAAAAGGACGGGAGGCGGGAGGCGGGAAGCGGG
>JAUYIV010000187.1 GCA_030688105.1 Actinomycetota bacterium
GGGGGATTTTCGGGTACTGGTGGCGCGGAGGTGAACGCATCCGAGGGACCCGGTGGCCCCTCGGAGGCGTCGATGCCGACTCGGGCTTCTAGAGGAACGATTCGATGAACTCCAGGTCGTCCTCCTGGTCGATCCGGTAGCCGCCTCCGACTCCGGTGCACGTCGGGTTGATGCCGAACGAGGTGACCGCCACGATGATCGTCGAGTCCTCGTAGAACACCGGCCCTCCCGAGTCCCCGAAACAGGTTCCGCCCTGGTGGGCCTTTCCCGCACTGTTGGAGAACAACACCGCCGTTCCGGGGAGGAACGGGCCGAGCCCGAGGACACCGGTGGCGTCGACCAGCATCACCGAAGCCTGATACCGGGTGTCGCCGCCCGGATAGAACGGGAATCCAAACTGCAGCCCGTAGCCCACGGGCGTGAACCGGGTGTCGTTGCGCCGCTGGGCGAAGAACTGGTCGAGGAACCCGTCGTCGGGCAGCTGTCCGTAGTCGGCGGAGTCCACCCCGCTGGAGTCGTCCAGTTCCACGATGCCGGCATCGTGGAGGAAGAAGGCGTTGTCGTCGTAATCGGGGTGCGGGTTTGCCGTGCCCCTGATCCAGGCCGACTCGCCGTTCAGCGCGTTCTTCCAGTCGACGTACCGGGTGGCGTTGTCGGAGTTCTCCACGTACCAGCAGGACGAGCCGCTGCACGCGGTGCCGACGTAGTCGAAGTGCGGAAGGAACGAGTAGTCGACCACCTCCTGGAGGGTGAACCAGATGTCGTTTCCGCCTTCGCCGCTCAGGTCGACCTCGTCGAAGATGTTGATCACACCGTCATCATTCGTGTCGCTGCTTCTCGTCGTCGAGGCACCGTCGTCACCGACGCCGTACGTGCAGTGCCCGGCGGTGAGCACGATCTGATCGGCGATCACCGTTCCCGAGCAGTTGAACCAGGCGCCGGGATCGTCCGCCGGGAATCGCGGGTCGATCTCGTCGGGGACGAAGAAGAGCAGCTGGCCGACCTGGGGATGCTCGCCGTCGTCTGGTGTCGGGTTCGTTATCGCTGCCGCAGGCAGTGCGAGCAACACCATCAGCAGTGCGGTCAATCCGACGAAGAGTTTTCTGGACACCTCGATCCTCCTGTCGTTGAGGCGCGAGCTCCACCGAGGCGGAGGGCGGCGCGGAGCCTACTCTGGGAACTCGGAGCTTGCACGGAGAGTGGCGGTCATGACCGAAGCGGTTTGCCTGCGGTGCGGGTGCGAGCCCCCAGAAAATGGTCCCCGGTCGACGTCGGGTGCCCGGATCATGCCGGCCGATTTTCGGCCACTTACCGCATCGGGTCGTGTAGCTTCGGAGTGGTAGGTACCACGGAGGAGGAGTAGAAGGATGCGCCGGTTCGTCATCTTGGCCGCAGTTCTGTCGCTTGCACTGACCTTTGCAGTACCCGTCGGAGCGGGTACCCCGGACCGAGCCGACCGGCCCGTGCCGGAACGGCTCGACGACTTGAAGCTGGACACGCCGCGGTCGGCGACCTTCGACCCGGCGACGCTCGGACCGCAGCCGCTGGACCCGGGGCGGGTCATCGTCCGCCTCATCGAGCCCTCGGTCACCGAGAAGGGCCTGCGGGGCAATGCGGCCAAGGCGGAGCGGAGGGCCCTCAAGAACGAGCAGGACGACCTGCTCACCACCATCCTCGCGCTGGATCCTGACGCCCGCGTCCTGGCCCAGACCCAGCTCGTCCTCAACGCGGTCTTCATCGACGTCGACCCTGCGGTGCTGGACGAGATCGCCGCCGATCCCCGGGTTGCCCGGGTGGTTCCGGTGGCGAACTACGAGCTCGACCTCTCCGAGACCGTGCCCTACATCGGCGCCTCCGACGTGCAGGGTGATGGGTTCGACGGCAGCGGTGTTCGGGTGGCGGTGCTCGACAGCGGCATCGACTACTACCACGCCGCCCTGGGCGGCTCGGGCAACCCCGCCGACTACGCGGCGGCCGATCCGACAGTCATCACCGATGGGGGCTTCCCCAACGCCAAGGTCGTCGGCGGTGTAGACCTCGTCGGGAACCTCTGGGACGGCACCGACACCAGCCCGCCGCTGATGCCGGATCCCGACCCCCTCGACGACGGACCGGGCGCCGGCCACGGTACCCACGTCGGTCACATCATCGGCGGCACCGGTGGTGTCGCCCCCGGTGTCGACCTCTACGCAGTCAAAGTGTGCTCGTCGGTGTCGACGAGTTGCTCCGGGATGGCCCTCATCCAGGGCATGGAGTTCGCCGTCGATCCGAATGGCGACTTCGACCCGAGCGACGCCCTCGACATCGTCAACATGTCCCTCGGATCCAACTATGGGCAGCCGTTCGACGACGACCTGTCGCTGGCGGTGGACAATGCCACCGCGGCCGGGGTGTTGACCGTGGCCTCGGCGGGCAACGCCGCCGACAAGCCGTACATCGTGGGCACACCCTCGGCGGCGCCGACCGCGCTGTCGGTGGCGCAGACCCAGGTGCCGTCGGCTGCGCTGCAGTTCCTCGAGGTCGACGGGGTCGACTACCAGGCAGTGTTCCAGCCGTGGTCGGTCCCGCTCACCTCGATCATCGGGCCGACCCAGGTCCAGTACGGCGACGGCGCCGGAAGCAACCTCAACGGGTGCGCCCCCTTCGCGGCGGGTTCGCTGGCCGGCCTGATCGTGCTGGTCGACCGCGGAGACTGCAACTTCACGTTGAAGATCAAGAACATCGGCGACGCCGGAGGCGAGGCGGGCATCATCGGCCTGGTCGCCCCGGGTGCGCCGTTCGCCGGAGGCGATGGGGGCGACGCCCCGATCACCATCCCCGGATACATGATCAGCCAGGCCGACTCCAACGCCATCAAGGCGGCCATCACCGGTGGCGGCGGAATCGGGACCCTGGACCCGGACAACGTCCTCCCTCTGGTCGGGCAGATGGTGGGCTCGTCGTCACGCGGCCCGTCGAACTACTACCAGGCGATCAAGCCCGAGATCGGCGCCCCCGGCGGCTCGGTGTCGGCGATCGCCGGCACGGGGACGGGCGAGGGACCCTTCGGGGGCACCTCGGGCGCCGCCCCGATGGTGAGCGGCTCGGCGGCATTGCTGCTGGATGCCGAATCCTCGCTGAGCCCGTTGGAGGCCAAGGCGCGCTTGATGAACACCGGCGAAACCGACATCGACACCGACCCGTTCACCGGCCTGGCGCCGATCACTCGGCTCGGCGGTGGTGAGGTGCGGGTCGACCAGGCGGTGGGCACCCCGTTCGCCGCATGGGACGACGCCACGATGTCCGGGGCGCTCAGCTTCGGGTTCTTCGACGTCTCCAAGGACACGGTGAACCTCAGCCGGATCGTCCGCGTACGGAACTACTCGGGTTCGGATCAGACCTTCTCGATCACGCCCACCTTCCGCTATGCCAACGACGTCGCCAACGGGGCGGTGTCGGTCTCGGCCCCGGCGAAGGTGAAGGTGAAGGCTGGACAGGACGGCACGTTCACCGTGAAGCTGTCCATCGACGGCACTCTGCTGCGAAACAACTTCATGAACTCGGGGAACCAGGGCGCCAACCCGGCGGTGTTGACCCTCAACGAGTACGACGGCTACATCGTGCTCGACAACGGGTCCGATCAAGTCCATGTGGCCTGGCAGGCGCTGCCGCGCAAGGCGGCGGAACTCAAGGGCCGGACCACGCTGCACTTCGACGGCGGGGTCGACGTGATCGATCTGACCAACAAGGGCGTGGGCACGGCGCAGAACGACGCCTACACCCTGATCGCCACCAGCCCCGACGATCCCGAGGGCGCCCAGGGCGGCCAGTCGCCCACTCCGGACATCAGGGCGGTGGGGATCAACACCTTCCCGGTGCCGGCCGGCTTCTGCTCGAGTGCGGCGTCGTTCATCTGGGCGTTCGCCGTCAACACTTGGGAGCGCCAGTCCCATCTGGTGCCGGTCAGCCACCAGGTGTGGCTGGACACCAACCAGGACGGCACCGCCGACTTCGTGGTGCTCAACCGCGATCTCAGCGGGCTGGGCACGATCGCGGACGGAAGGCAAGTGACCTGGGCCGTCAACCTGACCACGAACACGGCATCAGCGTTCTTCTTCGCCGAGCACTCCACGAACACCGGCAACACCGTGTTGTACATCTGCGGTGAGCAGGTTGGGCTCACCGGGACCGACATGTTGAGCACGAACGTCGACATCGAGGTGGTCGCCCAGGACTTCTACTTCGGAGGACCGGGCGACTCCGTTGGCGGATTGACCGTCACCCCACTGGGTGAGGGCTTCTTCGGCATCCCCACCGACATCCCCGGGAAGTCGGCCGGGACGCTGACCGTGATCGACTTCGGTCCAGTCCCCGGCAACACCCCCGAGCTCGGGGTGATGCTGGTCACCAACGGCGACCGCGGAAGCGGTCTCCGCGGTGGGGCGGTCCAGGGCACGGAGGTGATGCTCTTCACCCCGTGAACCGACGCATTGAGAACGGGGGCCCCCGGGATTCCGGGAGCCCCCGTTTCGCGTCTCGGACTCGATTCAGGCGTCCGGCGGGGAGGGAAGGCCGCCACCTTCGCACAGCTTGAAGTAACCCGCGGCCGTAGCCCGGTAGTCGTGATCGGCCCCCGCCGCAGACAGCACGATCCAGAACCCGTCCACCGTGGCTTGCGTATAGACCTCGCCAGGAACCGGGCAGCCCAGGGACCCATCCGGCCAGA
>JAUYIV010000197.1 GCA_030688105.1 Actinomycetota bacterium
GACACGATCCCTGCCATGAACTCCTGAACTCCCGGAAACTGAGCGAAGTAGGCCTCCATATGCTGTTTCGCCTCGTCGGGAGCGATCTCGAGTCGCTGACCCAATCCGTATGCCTCCATCCCGTAGAGCAGCCCGAAGTTGATGACCTTGGCCCGCCTTCGCAGGTCGGGGTCGACCGCCGCGGCGTCGACGCCGAACACCCTCGCTGCCGTCGCGGTGTGGATGTCCTGGCCGGTGGCAAATGCTTCGATGAGCCCGGCGTCCCCGCTGAGATGCGCCAGGATTCGGAGCTCGATCTGGCTGTAGTCGGCCACCACAAAGGTGGAGCCCGCGGCAGCGACGAATGCCCTGCGGATCGTCCTCCCTTCCTCCGACCGGATCGGGATGTTCTGCATGTTGGGTTGCTCCGACGAGATGCGTCCGGTGGCGGCCCCGGTCTGGTTGAACAGGCAGTGGATACGGCCGTCCTCCGCGATGAGGGGAAGGAGGCCATCCACATAGGTCGATCGGAGCTTCTCCAGCTCCCGGAAACGGAGGAGGTGTTCGACGATCGGGTGATCGTCCGCCATCTTCTGGAGCACCGAGGCGTCGGTGGACGGCTGGCCTTTGGGTGTCTTCTTGAGCACGGGCAGCCCGAGTCGTTCGAACAGGACCTCCCGAAGCTGCAGCGTCGAGTTGACATTGAAGGGCTCGCCTGCCGTTTCGAAGATCTTCTTCTCCAGGGTCGCCAGGCGATCGCGCAGGCTCTCGCCCAGCTCCTCGAGGTAATCGCGATCGACCAGGATCCCGGCCTCCTCCATACGGGCCAGAACGCGCACCAGCGGTAGCTCCACCTGCTCGAAGAGGCCCCGGCCGCCGCGTGCCTCCAGCTGCTCGGTGAGCGGCCCGACGAGGCGGGCCACCGCAGCAGCGCGCCGCCCTGCCGACTCGATGTCGGGGCCCGAGCCCGCGAAGTCGAGAGTCCCCTGGGGCCCGGCCCCCCCTGTCGCCGCCTCCGGGTCGATCTCGAGACCGAGGACCCGGCCGGCGAGGTCGCTCAGGGTCTGGGTTCCAGACGCCGGATCGACCAGGTACGCGGCAAGCGCGGTGTCGAAAGCGAGGCCCCTCAGATCGAGGTCGGCCTCGATGAGGGCACGCACCACTGGCTTGGCGTCGTGGAGCGCCTTGGGGGTGTCGGGATCGGCCAGGGCGGACCCGAGCGCCCCCAGCCGGTCGAAGGGGACGAAGGTCGCGTCCTCGTCGGGCCCGGCGACGGCGAACCCCACTAGATCCGACCCCTCCCACACCGGCTCGATCGCCATGATCCCGCCGCCGATCGCCGCCACCGCATCGGCTCCCGAGCCGGTGGTGATCTCGACCTCGAGCATCTCATCGGGCTCGGGCGCCCCGCCGCCTCCAACCTCCTGGAGCCGCTGCCACAGCGATCGGAACGCCAGGCCGTCGAACACCGTTCGGACCTCCTGGGGGTCCCATGGGGCGAGCCGCATCTCGGCGAGCTCCACCTCCACGGGCACGTCGGTCACCAGGCGGATCAGATCACGGTTGAGGAAGACCTGTTCGCGAGATGTCTCGAGGTTCTCCCGAAGCCTCGGGCTCTGCTCGTCGAGGTGGTCGTAGATCCCCTCCAGGTCCCCATAGCCGGCGACCAGCTTTCCGGCGGTCTTCTCCCCCACCCCGGGCACACCGGGCAGGTTGTCGGAGGTGTCACCCCGGAGCGCGGCGTAGTCGGCGTACTGATCGGGCCTCACTCCGTACCGGTCTTCGACATAGGCGGCGTCGGCGACGATGATGTCGGTGATGCCGCGCCGCGTGTAGTAGACCCGCACCGGACCGTCGATCAGTTGGAAGGCATCGCGGTCGCCGGTGACGATCAGGACCTCCCATCCGGCATCACTGGCCACCTTGGCGATGGTGGCGATGATGTCGTCGGCTTCCCATCCGGGCGCCTCGAACTGCTTGAGGTTGAGGACGTCCGCCACCTCGCGGATCAGTGGAAGCTGACTGCGGAACAGATCGGGGGCGGCGTCGCGCTGGGCCTTGTACTCGGTGTATCGCTCGCTCCGGAACGTCGCCACTGGCGTGTCCCAGGCCACGGCCAGCGCATCGGGATGCTCGTCCCCCAGGAGCTTGATGATCATCGAGGTGAAGCCGTACACCGCGTTGGTGACCTGACCGGCCGGGGTGGCCAGGTCCGAAGGCAGGGCGAAGAAGGCGCGATAGGCCAGCGAATGGCCGTCGATGAGGGCGAGGGTGGGCACGAGGGGATGGTAGGGGCCGACCGTTACCCGTTACCCGTTACCCGGTTTGGTCGGTCCTCGGTACTCGAGAGGACGAAAGGAGCCTCTCTCCGATGACCGAAGGCCGATGACCGAATACCGAGAACCGGCTCAGTCCAGCCGCGCCAGCAGTCTCGCCCGCTTCTCCTCGAGCCGGCCGATGCGGGCCTGCAATGCGCCGACGAGGTCGTGGAACCGCTCGACGTCGTCGGAGGTCAGGCGGGCGTCCTCGCGCTCGATGGGGCCGCCGACTGCGGCATCCCGGCGGGCGTCGTCGTCGAGGTGCTGGTGGATGCGGAGCTCCTCCTCGGTGAGCCGGATCTCCTCCTGCAGCCGGGTGATCTCGTCGTTGATGCGGAAGATCCGCCGCTCGGTTCGGCCCATCCCGGGAAGGTATCAGCCCGGTGGAGATGGCAGAGCGCAGACAGCAGACGGCAGATCAACCATCAGCGCGCGCCCACGCTTCCCAATGCGAAACGATCCGGTCACCGTCGAGGGCGCAGTGGTCGGGCATTCCCATGGCCTCCCACGACACGAGGTCGGGCTCACCATCGGTGAGGGCGGCGACGAGGACCGTCCAGGCGAAGCCGTGTCCGACCAGGACAACATCCCCGGCGAACTGCCCGGTGATCGCACGCACCTCCCTGACGACCCGCCGGGTGACCTCGTCCGCCGTCTCCCATCCTTCGTGCGCCGGGCGATCGGGATGCCTCACGGCGCGCTCGATCGCTGCTTCGAAGTCATCGACCCAGTCGGGCCTCTCCTGCTCGCGTAGATCCGGACAGATGGCGATCTCACCGTCATGAAGCAGGCGCGCCGTCTCCACCGCTCGGCGCTCCGAAGACGCGAACCACGGCGCGGATGCGGGGAGTAGCCCCGAGTCGCGCAACCGATGCACCTCGTCGACGGCAGAGGCGCTCAATCCCCATTCGTGCCGCGGGACCTCAGGCGACGAATCGGGACGGCCGTGACGTACCAGATGCAGCACAGCGACGATCCTGGCATCGGGTCACGGGCGTGTCATACCCGTTCCATACGATCTATGGGTGAGATCCCGAGAGGAGTTCGACCAGGTTCAGCGTCTCGTGGAGCAGGGCCTCAACGACTGCCAAATCTCCCGGGCCACCGGCATCGCCCGGACCACAGTTCGCGACTGGAGGCTGAAGGGTCGTGAGGACTGGTGGCCGGGCAAGGGGTTCGAGGACCACTGGCGACGAGGGGCAAGGTACTACGACGACTCGAGATGCCCGGTTTGCTCACGGCGGTCGCTGGACAGCCGCGAGTACGCCTACCTGCTAGCGATGTACCTCGGGGACGGGCAGCTGTCGCCCACGCCGCGGGGCGTCTACAAGCTCCGGATCTTCCTCGACCAGCGGTACATCGCGATCATCGCCGAGTGCATCCGCTCTGTGGTGGTGGTACACGGCCGGGACTCGATCGGCTTCATCGAGCGGGAGGAATGTGTTGAGTTGTACTCCTACTGGAAGCACTGGTCTTGCCTCTTCCCCCAGCACGGGCCAGGCCGGAAGCACGAACGGCGGATTCGCCTCACCGAGTGGCAGCGAGAGATCGTATCCGCCCATCCCGACCGCTTCCTCCGCGGTCTGGTGCACTCGGACGGTTGGCGGGGTGTCAATCGGGTGAACGGGACCGACTACCCGCGCTACCAGTTCAAGAACGAGTCCTTCGACATCCGGGGCCTGTTCACCTGGGCCTGCGACCTTTCCGGCGTGGGCTGGAGGAGCAGCGGTAATACAATCTCGGTGGCGAGGTTCGAGGATGTCTTGAAGCTGGATCTCGTCGTCGGGCCAAAGGCCTAGACCCCGCCGGGGTGGCGAAACACGGCAAACGCGATGGACTCAAACTCCATTGTCCGCAAGGACTTGCGGGTTCGACTCCCGCCCCCGGCACCGCCGCCATCAATCAGCTGTACTTGTTCGTGATCGGCAGTCGCCGGTCCCGGCCCAGGGCCTTCGTG
Source organism: Actinomycetota bacterium (assembly GCA_030688105.1). GTDB lineage: Bacteria > Actinomycetota > Acidimicrobiia > Spongiisociales > UBA11373 > JAUYIV01. Next base: position 4,255 of record JAUYIV010000197.1, read on the forward strand.
GTGATCTTGACTCCGGGGGCGGCCTGCCGCCGCTTGTACTCGTTGTGGTCGACCATCCGGGCGACCCGCTCCACCACCGACCGGTCGAAGCCGGCCGCCACGATCTCGTCGACCGAGGCGTCGCCCTCGATGTACCGCATCAGGATCGGGTCGAGGATGTCGTATGGGGGCAGGGTGTCGCTGTCGAGCTGGCCGTGCCGCAGCTCCGCCGACGGG
>JAUYIV010000205.1 GCA_030688105.1 Actinomycetota bacterium
TCCGTCGCCCGCTCGGTGGCCGTCGACGGGTCGAACAGCATCCTGGTCCGGTGGCTGCCCTGGATGCAGCGCAACCCGGTGACCCTCTACTACGGCGATGCCGACCGTCCCGCCGTCCTGGTGCCGGTGTCGCGTACGATCGACCGCGACGCGACGGTCGAGGACTTCCTCACCGAGTACCTGGCCGGGCCGTCGGCGGGCTCGGGACTGGTGGCGGTGCTACCCGAATCGGTGTCGGTGGTAGATGCCGTGGTCGATGGGACCAGGCTCACCGTGAACCTCACCGGTGACCGCGACATCACCCCCCTGGTTCGTGAGTCGCTCCGCCTCTCCCTCTCCTCGTGGAAGGACGCCGAGACGGTGGTGGTGACCATCGACGGGGAAGGTTTCGGGATCGCGGAGTCCACCGGGCACCTCCTCTTCTTCTATGACGAGGCCCGCGACATGCTCGTCGCCGAGCCCACCGATCTGGAGGCTCCGCGGGACGTCCTCGCCGCCTACCTCGCCGGACCCCAGCAGCAGGGCCTGATCGGGCTCCCCGCGGACGTCGAGCTCCTGTCCTTCGAGTTCGACCCCTCCCGCGAGCTGCTGCGCCTCGACTTCACCTTCACCGAGTCGGTGAGCGAGTTCGCCCTCGGCCACCCCGAGGCGACCCGCCGGGTGCTCGAGGGACTGATCGCCACGATGACCACCGAGTTCCCCCAGTTCCAGGGCCTGTATCTCGACTTCGAGGGTCACTCCGCGCTCGGCCTCGGGGGATGCGCCGACCTGCTCCGCAACCTGCAGGTGACCCCCGAGACGCTCAACGACGAGCGGTTGCTCAGCCGGAGCACGCCGTGACGATCTACTTCGACCACGCCGCCACCTCGTGGCCCAAGCCGCCGGGCGTGCGCGAATCGATCGCCCGCTACTTCGACGAGGCCGGGGGCAACCCCGGACGATCCGGGCATCGGATGTCGATCGCCGCCGCTCAGGCCGTCGAAGACGCCCGGGACCTGCTCGCCGAGCTGTTGGCGACCCCGGACCCGAGCCGGATCTCCTTCACCAAGAACGCCACCGAGGCGCTCAACATCGCCATCTACGGCTCCCTCCGGCCGGGTGACCACGCCGTCACCACCAGCATCGAGCACAACTCGGTGATGCGGCCGCTGCGTCACCTCGAGTCTCTCGGCCTCGAGCTCACCGTGGTGCCCACCGCTACCGACGGCACGCTCGAGGCCTCCCGGATCGCCGTGGCCATCCGCCCGGAGACCCGACTGGTGTCGACCGTCCACGGCTCCAACGTCATGGGCTCGCTCCTCCCGGTCGACGAGATCGCCCGGATCTGCCGCGACCGCGGCGTTCCCTACCTGGTCGACGCCTCGCAGACCGCCGGAGCGGTGCCCATCGACGTCGAAGCACTCGGCGTCGATCTTCTGGCGTTCACCGGCCACAAGGCCCTGCTGGGGATGACCGGGACCGGTGGGCTCTACGTGCGGCCCGGCCTCGCCATCGACCCCCTGCTGCGCGGCGGTACCGGGAGCCGCTCCGACGAGGAGATCCAGCCCGACTTCATGCCCGACGCCCTCGAGAGCGGCACCCTCAACGTCGCCGGGATCGTCGGCCTCGGTGCGGGGGTGCGCCATCTGCTCGAGACCGGGGTCTACGAGATCGAGGCGCACGAACGCGAGCTGACGGCCCGATTCGTCGACGGAGCGGGCGGCATCCCCGGCGTCACGGTCTACGCACCCGCGGACGCCAAGCAGCGCTGCGCCGTGGTGTCGTTCAACGTCGACGTCCTCTCACCCTCGGAGGTGGGGACGATCCTCGACCGGGACTTCGGGATCATGAGCCGGGTCGGCCTGCATTGCTCCCCCGGAGCGCACCGCACCATCGGCACCTTCCCCACCGGGACCGTCCGATTCGGGTTCGGTCTCTCCAACACCCTCGCCGAGGTCGATACCGCCCTCGACGCGATCGCCGAGATCGCCGCCTGGTCGGCGGCACCCCATGCTTGACGGCCTCCTCACGTTCTTTACTTCGCACCATGCGATCCGCGCCGAGAAGACCCTCCGCGAGACCGGCTTCGACGCAAAGCTGATCGCCGGTCCCAAGGAGCTCAGCTCCAACTGCGGCACTGCGGTGCGCTTCGAGTACGACCGGCGCGACGAGGCCATGCCCCTGCTGGCCGAGCGGCACGTCGAGGTGGAAGCCGTCCACCGGTACGCTCCCCGCACCGACGCCTGGCGGGCCTCCCGATGACCGTCACCGCTCCCCCACCCACCAGGCGGTGGCGCCGGATCCGGGTCACCGGGCTCCAGGCGGGGATCGTCCTCGCCCTGGTGGGTGTCGGCCTCGGGGCGTTCTTCGAGGTGCGGCCTCCCGATGCCTATGGGGTCTGCATGGCCTGCCACGGCCGCGACCTGGCGAACTCGGTGGTCAACTCGTTGTTCGGATCACGGCTCACGGTGGCGCCGGCCGCGATGGTCTTCCCCCTCCTCACCGTGGTCGGGGTGGTCATCGGCGCCTTCATCGCTGCGGTGGTGAGCAGGGAGTTCCGTTGGCGCAGGCCCTCCCAGCCGATGCGGAGCTTCACCTACGGCGTCGTGGTGATGAACGCTGCGTTGCTGGCGGCGGCGTGTTCGATCCGCCTCTTGCTGCGCACCGCGGCGGGCGACGTCCTCGGCCTGATCGGGTTCCTGGCGATGGGGGTCGGCGTCGTGCTGGCAACGATGTGGCTCCGGCAGCGGGCATTGCGATGACCGTTGCTGCCATCGCCAGCCTCCTTGGAGGAGTCCTGATCGGCTTCGTCGGGCAGCGGTCCCGGATGTGTTTCGTCGGCGGGATCCGCGACTACGTCCTGGTACGGGATACCTTCCTGTTGAAGGGGTTGATCTCGTTCTTCCTGGTGGCTTGGATCGCCTTCCCCGTCAGCGGGATGCTCGGCGGCGCCGGGGTCGGCGGGTTCAGCAGCCCGGTCCTGTCGACGATCCTGATCACGCTGCTGGGCGGGTTCGGCGTCGGGTACGTCTCGATCCTGGCCAATGGGTGCCCGTTCCGGCAGCACGTGCTTGCCGCCCAGGGCACCGGGGATTCGATGGTCTATCTGGCCGGGTTCCTCTCGGGAGCGGTGATCTT
>JAUYIV010000210.1 GCA_030688105.1 Actinomycetota bacterium
CCCGTCGACTGGGAGTTGTGAGTCCTACGCGTCCCACATCGTGGGAGCCGTTCCGACGCCAAGGTGGTGGAGGCCGCGTGGCCTCATGGGACCGACGACGAGGAGCACCACGGTGACGAGCACACGAACCCTGACCGAGGAACTGACCGACCTGTTCGAGGAGATGTACGCCGCGCTGATCACCGGGGATGCCAGCACCTGGGCGGCACGGATGTCGGCTCGACACGAGCCGCTTGGTATCGGCACCGACCCGCACGAGTTCTGGGTCGGCCCTGACCGGATCGCCCAGGTCACCGGCGCTCAGATCGAGGAGATGTCGGCCGCCGGCATCCGCTTCGTCGCCGGCGACATCCGGACCCACAGTGTCGGCGAGGTCGCCTGGGGCGTGGATCAGCCGACGCTGCGCATGGCGAATGGCACCCAGGTGCCGATGCGGCTCACCGTCGTCGCCGTCGAGGAGGACGGCGAGCTGCGCTGGACGCAGTTCCACCTGTCCATGGGCGTGCCCAACGGCGAGGCCCTCCAGCAGGACCTGACCACCTGAGGCTCCGGCAGCAGGCGCGTTGGAGCCATCCCCTGGGGAGGGGTCGAACCACGACCACCGCGACCCTGCTGGTTGACCCCACCCTGGGTCTGATGGAGGTTCTAGTGTGTCCCGGGTTTCGTGGAGCCATGTCCACCATGGCAGCGTCAGGCAGGCCACAGTCGCCGCTTCACCCCGAGGGAGAAGGAGCAGGCGGTCGGGATGGTCCGTGCGCTCCGGGACTAGCTCGGGACCACCCAGGGCACGGTCAAGCGTGTCATCAGGCCCGCACCGGTGAACGGTCGCCGCGACATCGCGGTACTCACCCGGCCTCGCCTTGGTCGGGATCCGGGGCGCATGCCTCTCGACGCCCTTCACGAGTCCTGGCGATCAAGGAGCTCGGGGACGTGGACCGCGGTGCATCGTTCGTCCGTGAGAAGATCGCGCCGTCAGCCAGGCAACAGCCGGGGATCGTTGCCGCGTACTGGCTCGCAGATCGAAGCAGCGGCCGGGGGCTCGCGGTGACGATCTGGGAGAGTGAAGGCGCCATGTTGGCCGCCGACGCGGTCGCACGAGAAACGGCACGAACGGAGAAGGAAAAGGGGTCTATGGGCGAGGGGAGCATTCGGACCAGCCGCCCATCATCACTGCGAGGATGACTGCAGCTGCTCGTCCTGCCAGGGTGGGTGGCAGCGGTGGCCGCCACCGGTCTGCCTCACATAATCACCGACCTCGTGTCTTGTAGCCGATCCGTCGGCCGGTGCGCGGCCCCGTCGAGGTGTGGCGAGAGCCGGGCCGCCGTGACTTGATAGAAGCCTGCCCTGCGGTCTCATCGCAGTGCTGTCCGCACGACCCGACCCCGCCGCACCGTCCTGCCACATCAACCGATGAGGAGACGGTGCATGTCCACGATGCCAGAGGCCGAGGTGTTCGTCACCCTCGGGGTCGACACCCACAAACACACCCATCTCGCGGTCGCTCTCGACCAGCTCGGTCGCCGACTCGACCAGCTCCAGATCCCCACCACGACCGCCGGGTTCGCCGAGCTCTACGCCTGGGCCAGCGAGCTGGGCACCATCGACACGGTCGGGATCGAAGGCACCGGCGCGTACGGCGCGGGCCTTTGCCGCTGGCTGCGCGACCGTGGCCTGGTCGTGGTCGAGGTCGAACGGCCGGACCGCAAGCTGCGCCGCAACGCCGGCAAGTCCGATCCGATCGACGCTGAGGCTGCAGCCCGCAAGGTGCTCTCGGGCGAAGCGACGGTCACCCCGAAGTCGGGAGCCGGGAACGTCGAGATGATCCGAGTTCTGCGGCTCACCCGCCGATCTGCGGTCGTTTCCCGCAGCCAGGTCACCAACCAGCTACACGCGTTGACCGTGACCGCACCCCCCGCGCTACGCGAACAGCTCGAGGGACGCACCACCCGCAAACGGGTCGCGATCGCCGCCAAGTTTCGACCCGGCAACGAACCCGACACCGTGCTCGCCGCGACCCGCTACGCGATGAGGAAGCTCGCGCTGCGCTTCCGTGCACTCGACGCCGAGATCAAAGACCTCGACCGGCAGCTCACCCGCCTGGTCACCACGACCGCACCCAAAGTCGTCGCGCTGCGCGGAGTGGGGATCCACACCACCGCAACGCTGCTGGTCACCGCCGGCGACAACCCCGACCGGCTCCGCTCCGAAGGCGCGTTCGCCCGGCTCACCGGCACCGCCCCCATCCCCGCCTCATCCGGACAGACCGACCGGTTCCGGCTCTCCCGCGGCGGTGACCGCCAGGCCAACGCCGCGCTGCACCTGATCGCCGTTAACCGCCTGCTCTGCGACCCCCGCTCCAAGGCCTACGTCAAGAAACGAACCGGCGGCACCAAGGCCAACCTCGACATCCTCCGCCGCCTCAAGCGCTACACCGCACGAGAGCTCTACCCCCTGATCATCGAGGCCCTCACCGAGGCCGAACCCGACCTCGCCCCCGCCGCTTGACGGCTATAGAAGCATCGGTGATGGCGTCGGATCCGTCTCGGCGGAGTTGCCGGCGTCGTGACCTCCGCTGGACAAGAGGCGACGGACAGCTGCTCGCGACA
>JAUYIV010000213.1 GCA_030688105.1 Actinomycetota bacterium
GTCGACTTCTATGCCGACGCGATGTACCCGGCCATCGAGGTCGATGAGGGCGAGCGATACGTGCTCAAGCCGATGAATTGCCCCGGTCACATCCTGATCTATCAGTCCCGGCCGCGGTCCTATCGCGAGCTGCCGATGCGGCTCTTCGAGTTGGGCACCGTCTATCGCTACGAGCGGTCGGGAGTCGTCCAGGGCCTGCTGCGGGCTCGCGGCTTCACCCAGGACGACAGCCACATCTTCACCACAGAGGACCGGCTGGAGGAGGAGTTGCAGACTCTCCTCGACTTCGTCCTGATGGTCGATCGCGACTTCGGCTTCGAGGTGTTCGACGCCGACCTGTCGACCAAGCCCGAGAAGGCCGTCGGGAGCGACGAGCTGTGGGAGAAGGCCACCGACGCGCTGAGGATGGCTCTGGAGGCGGCCGGCCTGCCGTATCAGGTCGCAGAGGGGGAGGGTGCCTTCTACGGGCCCAAGATCGACATCCACATCCGCGACGCCATCGGCCGAAGGTGGCAGATGGGAACCCTCCAGGTCGACTTCGCTCAGCCGGCGAATTTCGACCTCGAATACACCTCGGCCGAGAACATCCGCGAACGCCCGGTCATGATCCACCGTGCGCTGATGGGCTCGATCGAGCGCTTCTTTGCGGTGATGCTGGAGCACTACGCCGGCGCACTCCCCGGATGGCTTTCCCCCGTGCAGGCCACGGTGATCCCCGTCGCCGATCGCCATGCCGAGTACGCCGAGCAGGTGGCCGCGGGTCTCCGCAAAGGAGGGCTACGTGCCGAGGTCGATCTCTCCGACGACACGGTGGGGGAGAAGGTGCGGCGCGCCATCACCTTCAAGCATCCGGCGGTGCTCGTGGTCGGCGACGACGACGTCGAGGCCGGCACCGTGGGTATCCGCTTCCGCGGTGAGGACGAGCAGCGCGGTGTCGCTTTTCCGGACGCCGCAGAGGAGCTCGTCGAACGCTGTCGTCCGCCCCGGTAGCGGCAACGGGAACCGGCGGCGCGGCTCCACCGTCCAAGCTCCCGAAGAAGGAGCTACCGACCCATGAAGCAGATCTTGGCCCTGATGGCCGCCGCCCTCCTCCTCGCCGCGTGCGGGACTGCCGCCGCCGACCAGTCGACGACGGAGCCCCACGGGGACGACGCCCGGGTGGCGGTGGGAGCCCCGATCTCCGTCGGGGCCGCCCTCGCCTCTGACGGAAGCGCACCGGTGCTGGTGTCGGGATACCTGTTCGTGCTCGAGGACGCCACCATCCTCCTCGCCGATGCCATCCTCGAGTCGTACCCGCCCCAGCCCGGCGGGGCGACGATCGTCGTGGAGGGCTTCTCGGTGGAAGGCATGGCCGGTCTCAAGCAGGCGCCCTCCGACAGCGGCCTGGCGCAGACGCAATGGACCGACGCGCCCGTCGAGATCCTGGGAACGGTCGTGGGAGGCGTACTGGTCTACTACGACAGCCCCAACGCCTGAGGGAAACGCGGTCAACGACCGCCGCGCCGCACCGGGCGGGGCCTCCGTCTTTTGACAGATCGCCGACCCGTCTAGCCTTCCGGCCGGCTTCGCTCGGTATCAGGAGGCAGGGGGCATGAAATCACTCATCGGGGGCCTGGCCCGGCTCGTGATTCGCCGGCCCCTGACCGTCTTGATCTCGACGCTGGTCGTGACCGGGGTGCTCGGATTCCTCTCTGGTCAGGTCGTCGTCACCGACGGCAACGAGGGCTTTGCTCCTGATGCCGAAGAGCTGGTGGCCGCCGAGGAGATCACGACTCTGTTCGGCGACGAGTCCTCGTCGTCGGTCCTCCAGGTCCTCATCTCCGCGGAGGATGGGGACGTCGTCGACCTCGACGGGCTTGCGGTCGTCGACGAGGTGTCGGCGATCCTGGAGCAGAGTGAACTGGGGCCGCTCTTGCTCTCTCGACCCGATGAGCCGGCGGTGATCTCCTACCTGCTTCCGGTGCATCAGTCGATCGCCATGGGCCAGGTCGAACCGCCGACGAGCGACATCGAGCTCAAGGAGGTGTACGCCTCCGCCCTCCAGAGCCTGCCTCCGGAGGCCGCCGGCATCGCCCAGCAGCTCCTGTCCCAGGACCGCGACCTCGCCAACCCGACGGCATCCAAGGGGCTGATGCTGGTATTCGTATCGGCCCCGCAGTTCGACGACAGCACCTCGACGCCCGACTTCGACCCGGCGACCGAGTACGAGGACTTCGTCGAGGTCGAGGTCGAGGTGGCGGAGCGGATCAGGGAGGCCGCGCTGCCGGCCGGGTACGCCGCCGAGCCCTTCTCGTTCGAGCTGATCTTCGGAAGCGGTGACGAGTTCGAGGCGGAAGTGGGCCGCCTCTTCGGCATGGCCGCCGGGATCATCGTCCTGATCCTGTTGTTCGTGTACTGGATGCGGCCGCGGAGCGGGGATTCGCGCGCCGCGGGCGTTCGCCGCACGTTCGCCGACATGCTGCTCACGATGGCCGCCATCTTCATGGCGATCACCTGGATGCAGGGGATCGGGGTCCTCTTCGGGCCCCGGTACCTGGGATGGATCGACGACTTCGGGCCGATGAACCAGATCGTCCCGATCCTGCTCATCGGGCTCGGTGTCGACTACGCCATCCACCTCACCACCCGCTACCGCGAGGAGGTGGGCAACGGGATCACGGTGCCCGAAAGCATGCAGAAGGCGATCCACACGGTTGGGATCGCATTGGTGTTGGCCACCGTCACCACGGCGGTCGGGTTCCTCACCAACCTGGTGAGCCCCATCCCGGCGCTCAGGGACTTCGGCATCCTGTCGGCGGTCGGCATCGTCGCGTCGTTCCTCATCATGATGTCCTTCGTCGCCGCGTTCCGGGTGCTGCTCGACCGGCGCGCCGAGAGAGGCGGGCGAATCCCCCGTGAGAGCATGGGGGCGACCCGCGAGCGGATGCTCCCCACGCTGATCGGGCGCACCGCGGTGCTGGCCGAGCGGGCGGCGGTGCCGACGGTCGTGATCGCCCTCCTCCTGGGCGTCGCCGGCTTCTTCGGCGTTACCAAGCTGACCACGGAGTTCTCGATCACCGACTTCGTTCCCAGGCCGAATCCGCTGCTCGAGACCTTCGACACCTTGACCTCCGACTTCGCCGGCGGCTTCGGGGAGACCACCGACGTGCTCGTCGCCGATGGAGACATCGCCACGGCGGAGGCCCACAACGCCGTTGCCGCTTCGATAGCGAATCTGGGCGGCGTCCCCAACATCGTCATGTACGGCGAGTTCCCGGCCGCCGAGTCGCCGATCTCGCTCATCGCCGCTCTGACCGACCCGGCGAGCGCCCGGTACGACGAGAGCTTCTCCGCGGTCGCCGAGGCGGCCGGGTTCGGGCGCGACGGGACGGTGGCGCCCGGCGCCGACGTGACGGCCCTCTACGACGCCCTGTACGCCGCCGCACCTGAGGATGCCAGCCGTCTGATCCACCAGGCGAACGGCGGCTACGACGCCCTGCTGGTCAGCATCACCACCCAGGCCGGGGAGCCGGCGGCCGCGGCGCTCGCCTCCGACGTCCGCGAGGCGTTCACCCCCGTCTCCGACCTCGAGCTGCGAGCCGTGCCGACGTCCGACTTCATCATCACCGATGTCGTCATCTCGGCGATGAGCGACTCGCAGCTGTCCTCGTTGGTGATCGCGGTCATCGCCGCCGCACTGCTGTTGGTGATCAACTTCTGGGTCGAGTCGCGCCGCCCCTTCCTGGGGATCATCACCATCGCTCCGGTGGCGCTGGTGATGCTCTGGGCCTTCGGGCTGTTTCCGGTGTTCGGGCTGGCGTTCGGCCCGGTGACCGCCACCGTCTCGGCGCTGGCGATCGGCATCGGGGTGCCCTACATGATCCACATCACCCATCGATATCAGGAGGACCGGATCAGGTGCGACTCGCCCGAGGAGGCGATTCGCTCGACGGCCAGCAACACCGGGGGCGCACTCGCCGGATCGGCGTTCACCACCATCGCCGGATTCGGCATCCTGATGACCGCCTCCCTGGTTCCGTTCCGCCAACTGGGCCTGGTCACCGCCTACACGATCCTCCTCGCCCTGGTCGGCGCAGTGCTGGTCTTGCCGAGCATGCTCGTACTGTGGGACCGGTGGCATCGGCGCCGTGGTGAAGCCGCCGTGGACGCCGAGGCGGTCCGTCACGCCATGGAGCTGAGCGGCTCGTG
>JAUYIV010000219.1 GCA_030688105.1 Actinomycetota bacterium
GACGACTGGAGCGCCCTCTGGGAGGCGAGCCCGCTCTCGCGAGCCCACCGCATCACCACGCCCTGCCTGATCGTCCACTCCGAGGCCGACCTCAGATGCCCGATCGAGCAGGGCGAGCAGCTGTTCGCGGTTCTGGTCGACAACGGTGTCGAAGCCGAGATGCTCCGGTTCCCCGAGAGCAGCCATGAGCTGTCGCGGTCGGGGAAGCCGAAATATCGGCGGGAACGGTTCGAGGCGATCATCGACTGGCACCGACGTCACCTCGATGTGACAACATAGGGCAGGAATGGAACCGACCCGCTTCATCTGGTTCGACGGGGAGCTCGTCCCGTGGGGCCAGGCGCAGGTTCATGTCCTTGCCCATGGCCTCCACTACGGGACGGGGGCCTTCGAGGGCATCCGCGTGTACGCCACCCCAGAGGGCCCGGCAGCATTCCGCCTCGGCGACCACATGCGCCGGATGGTCGGTTCGGCGAAGGCCTTCCGAATCCCCCTGCCGTGGTCGGCCGAGCACCTCTCCAAGGCGGCGCTCGAAGTGGTGCGCGCCAACGAGCTGCCGGCGTGCTATCTCCGCCCGATCGTCTTCCTCGGGACCGGGACACTGGGCATCAACCCGACCGGGGCGAGTGTCCACACTGCGATCGCCGCCTGGGAGTGGGGCGCCTACCTGGGCAAGGGAGCACTCGAACATGGGGCGCGGGTACGGGTGTCCTCCTGGCGCCGGATCGGGCACGAGGCGCTGATCCCCAACGCCAAGGGCACCGGCCAGTACATCAACAGTGTCCTGGCCAAGCAGGAGGCGATCACCGCCGGATATGACGAGGCACTCCTCCTCAACTACGGGGGATACGTCGCCGAGGGGAGCGGCCAGAACGTGTTCCTCGTGAAGGACGACCGGGTGGGCACGCCGCCCAGCACCGCCGGCGCCCTCGAGGGGATAACCCGGGACACGGTGATGACGCTTCTCGCCGACGACGGGCACGATGTGGTGGAGACCATGGTGACCCGGTCGGACCTGTACTACGCAGACGAGGTCTTCTTCACCGGCACCGCCGCCGAGGTGACCCCCATCCGTGAGATCGACGACCGGCCGGTCGGCGACGGGAAGCCGGGTCCGGTCACCGCACGGGCCCGGGAGTTGTTCATGAAGGCGGTCACGGGAGAGCTGGCGCCGTACCGCCACTGGCTCGAGTACGCGTAGGAGAAGTCGTGGGCCAGCAGCAGAACATCCCGATCACCCTCGCCGACCTCCCGAGGGCGACCGCCGAGCCGGCGGCGCCCCGACAGTGGCGCCCGGATCGCCCTGGCGACATCACTTCTCCCCAGCAGATGCCGTGGGGCGGCGCCTTCGGGACACCCGGTCCGGACACCGGATACGCCCTCAGGCTCATTCGCCAGCGAGGCCTGGAGCTCGAGCCAGGCATTCGCCGGGATGTCGAGGCCGCGATCCTCGCCGTCGTCTCCGCCCGCGCCTCGGCGCTGGGACGGGCTCCGGTCGCCGATGACATCGATGTCGCCATGGACCTGCTCGGCCTCGACGACCCCGCCGCGGTGTCGCGGTTCGCCGGGATCGCCCACCACAACTCGAGGCTCCGCGGCCTGGTCGAGGCAGTCCCCCGTGAGACGTTGATGGCTCCGGCGGGCGCCTCCGGCGGCGGTGCGTCGGCCACGTGAAGATCGTCCGGATCCGCACCGAGGCGGACGAGATCGCGTATGGCGTGGCCGAGGCGGAAGGGATCGCCCTCTACCGGGGCACCCCCTTCGTGGCGTGGGAGCCCACCGAGACCGTCATCCCCTTCGACGAGGTCCATCTCCTGGCGCCGGTGTTCCCGACCAAGGTGGTGGGCGTCGGCCGGAACTACGTCGAGCACGCCGAAGAGTTGGGCAACAAGCTCCCGGATGATCCGGTCATCTTCCTCAAGCCGGCGACTGCCGTGATCGGCCCGGGGGCGCCGATCGTCCTGCCGTCGGACTCGTCGGAGGTCCATCACGAGGCGGAGTTGGCGGTGGTGGTGGGCAAGGTGAGCCATCGAGTCGCCGCCGAAGACGCCGCCTCACACATCCTCGGCTACACGGCCGGCAACGACGTCACGGCCCGCGACCTGCAGAAGAAGGATGGGCAATGGACCCGGGCCAAGGGTTTCGACTCGTTCTGCCCGCTCGGCCCGGCGATCGAGACCGAGCTGGACCCGGCCGGGCTGCGCATCTCGTGCGAGGTCAACGGCGAGCTGCGCCAGGAGGGCTCGACCTACGACATGGTCTTCGGCGTGGCGGAGCTGTTCGCCTTCGTTTCGCGGGTGATGACGCTCCTCCCCGGCGATGTGATCCTCACCGGCACTCCCGCCGGGGTGGGCCCGATCCGGGCCGGTGACCGGGTCGAGGTGATCATCGAGCGCATCGGGACCCTGGCGAACCCGGTGGTCGCCGGATCGTGACCGTCCGGGTGCGCTTCGCCCCGTCGCCGACGGGACATCTCCACATCGGTGGCGCCCGCACCGCGCTCTACAACTGGCTCTTCGCCCGCAACCGGGGCGGGGTGTTCATCCTGCGGTCCGACGACACCGACATCGATCGCAGCTCAGCCGAGTTCCACGAGGACATCATCGAGGGTCTCCACTGGCTCGGCCTCGACTGGGATGAGGGCCTCGAGATCGGCGGGCCCCATGGCACCTACCGGCAGAGCGACCGACTCGACCGCTACGCGGAGGTGGCGAAGTCGCTGGTGGCCTCAGGGCATGCCTACCACGACCTGGCGACGGCCGAGCAGCTCGAGGGGCTCCGCAAGACGGCTCAGGCCGAGTCGCGGTCCCCGGCGTATCGCGGCGAGCACCGCAGCGACGGCCCGGTGCCCGGCACCCCTATCCGCTTTGCCATCGAGCGGCCGGGTTTGACCGAATTCGACGACGCGGTACGGGGGAGGTTGCGGTTCGACCACGAGGACGTCGACGACTTCATCATCCTCAGGTCGGATGGCACGCCCACCTACCACCTCGCCTCGACCGTCGACGACGTCGACTACGAGATC
>JAUYIV010000223.1 GCA_030688105.1 Actinomycetota bacterium
AGAACGATGACCCGAAGGTAGAAGAACAATCCCGCAACCGTGGCAACCACCCCAACGATCACCAGCCAGAGATAGCCGGCGTCGATCGCCGAGCGGAACACCGCGACCTTCCCGACGAATCCCGCGGTCACCGGGATCCCACCCATCGCCAGCATCATGAGGCCCATTGATCCCGCCAGGAACGGCGAACGCACGGAGAGTCCCGTGTAGTCGGTCAGCGGCGACCGCCCCCCGGCCGGGCCGGACACCACCGCGGCGACGGCGAACGCCGCCAACACCTGCACGGAGTAGGTCGCCACGTAGAACCACATGTCCGGGACTCCTGCCCTCCCCGCCACCAGGGCACTCAGCACGAATCCTGCATGAGCCACCGATGAGTAGGCCAGCATGCGCTTGATGTCGGGCTGGGCGAGGGCGAGCAGCGTCCCGATGACGATGGATGCCGCGGCGATGGCAGCGATCGCCGGTGCCCAGTCGGCGACCCGGGGACCGAGAGCGACCGTCATCACTCTGGCGAGGGCGGCGAAGCCGGCCACCTTGGCCGACGAAGCGAGGAACCCGGTGACTCCCCCGGGGGCCCCCTGGTACACGTCGGGGGCCCACACGTGGAATGGCGCCGCCGAGACCTTGAAGCCGAGGCCCACCAGGACGAGGGCGGTACCGGCGAGCAGGATCCCCGGCCGCAAGAGCACGGTGGATCGGAGGAACTCACCAATGCCGTTGATCGAAAGGGTGCCGGTGGCGGCGAACAGCAGGGCCGCGCCATAGAGGAAGACCGCCGACGCCAGGCCACCCAGCAGGAAGTACTTGAGCGCCGCCTCGTCGGAATCGACCCGGCCCCGGGTGAACCCGGCGAGCACGTACAGGCTGATCGAGAACACCTCGAGACCGATGAACACCATCACCAGGTTCCCCGCGGCCGCCATCAGATGGGCACCGGTGGCGGCAACCAGGACGAGGGTGACGAACTCGGCGCCCCGCCCGCCCAGGGTTCTGATCAGCGGCCACGCCGTAGTGAGGCCGAGACCGGTGAGGGGGAAGATCACCAACCCGGCGAACGAGGAGAACCCGTCGACCAGGATCATCCCGCTGTAGAAGGCCTCGCCGTCGGCTCCTCGGAAGTCGACCCACTGCAACGCCGACGCCGCAGTGGCGGCGATGAGGCCGAGCCCCGCCGCCATCCCCCACCACCGGTGACCCGGATGGAATTGCACGTCGACGAGTAGCAGGAACACGACGGCGACGGTGAGGATGGCCTCGGGCGCGATGGCGAGCGCGTCGAGGTTCATCGAACGCGCTCCGGGCGGTAGCGCCGGACATCGTTACCCGTTCCCCGTTGCCCGTTGCCCGAGCGTGATCGCGCCAAGACACGGGTAACGGGCAACGGGTAACGGGTAACGGTCACGGGTTCGCCTCCACCGTTCCAAACTGGGGCACCTCGTAGTCGGTCGTCTGTTCGATGCGGTCGAGGACCCGATTCACCGAAGGCTCGATGCGATCGAGGGCCGGCTTGGGATAGATCCCGAGAAACACGATCAGCGCCAGCAGTGGGGCGAGAATCAGCACCTCGCGCACGCCGATGTCCCGCAGGGCCCGGTTCTCCTCGACGACGATCGGGCCGGTGAACATTCGCTGGTCGGCCCAGAGCAGATAGACCGCGGCGAGTACCACGCCCAGGGCGCCGACCACCGCGTAGGCGGGCAGCGCCAGATAGGACCCGATCAGCACGAAGAACTCGCCGACGAAGCCGTTGAGACCGGGGAGCCCGATGGAGGCGAACGCCACGAAGAGGAACGCCGCGGCGTAACGGGGCATCACCGAGGCCAAGCCGCCGAACTGGCTGATCTCGCGGGTATGGCGCCGCTCGTAGATCATCCCGACCAGGAGGAAGAGCGCCCCCGTGGTGAGTCCGTGGTTGACCATCTGGAGTACCCCGCCCTGAAGGCCCTGCGCGGTCAGACTGAAGATCCCCAGGACGACAAAACCGAGGTGGCTGACCGACGAGTAGGCGACGAGACGCTTCACGTCGCTCTGGACGATGGCGACGATCGCCCCGTAGATGATGCCGATGACGGCGAGCACCGCGAGCACCGGCACCAACTCGACCGCAGCCTCCGGGAAGAGGCTCAGGTTGAAGCGCAGCAGACCGTATACCCCGAGCTTGAGGAGCACCCCGGCAAGGATCACCGACCCGGCGGTCGGTGCCTCCACATGGGCGTCGGGAAGCCAGGTGTGAAACGGGAACACCGGCACCTTGATGGCGAACGACAACCCGAACGCGGCGAACAGCCAGTACTGGGCCGAGCGGGAGATGTCGGCACCGAGGAGCTCCACGAAGTCAAAGGTGGGGTCCCCGGCCACTCCGGACAGTCCGAGCGCCAGGATGCCCGCCAGCATCAGCGCCGAACCCAGGGCGGTGTAGAGGAAGAACTTCACGGCGGCGTGCACCCGCCGCTCGCCCCCCCAGATGCCGATGATGAAGTACATCGGCACGAGCATCGCCTCCCAGAATATGAAGAAGACGAGGAGGTCGAGAGACAGGAACACCCCGAGGAGCCCGGCCTCGAGGAAGAGCATCGAACCCGCATACTCCCGTACCCGGTGGCTGATCCCGGTGGAAGCGGCGAGGCCGATCGGGAAGAGCAGCGCGGTCAGCGCCACCAGCAAGAGCGAGATGCCATCGACGCCGACGTGCCAGCCCACTCCCCAATCGGAGTACCACGAGACCTGCTCCACGAATTGGAACCCGGCGTCGCCGACCTCGAATTCGATCAGCAGCCACCCGGCGGCGCCGAGCGTCACCAGCGAAGCGGCGATCGACACCGGCAACACCAACTCCGGCCGCCGCGACGGCAGCAACATCACCAGGATCGCCCCGGCGATGGGGAGGAGGATGATGGTGGAGAGGATCGGGAAATCGCTCATCGCGCGCCTCCGACGCGGCTGGTGACGAGGCTTCCGTTGCCCGTTGCCCGTTGCCCGTTACCCGTGCGCTGCGCGAGGGTGGCCCGGGTAACGGGGAACGGGTAACGGGTAACGATTCGGACCGCGAGATCACCGAACCCGCCCATCACAGCGCCCCTCGCGACAGGAACCACGCCAGCAGCTCCACACTCCCCAGGACGATGGCGGCCGCGTAACTCCGGACGAAGCCGGTCTGGAGCGGCCGCAGCCACGAGCCGACGCGTCGGGTCAGCCCGCCCACGCCCTCGACCGCGCCATCGATCCCGCGCGAGTCGAAGCGGAAGGCGAGCCAGGCGGCGCTCAGCTTCCCGGCCCGGGCAAACACCTGGCCGTAGACGTCGTC
>JAUYIV010000230.1 GCA_030688105.1 Actinomycetota bacterium
CGTCGTCGCCATCGATGTGACCACGACCTTCCCGGAGGAGGCGACGGGGCTGCCCGTCGTGGGCTTTGGCCAGCAGCTCGCCCCGGAACCGGTACTCGCCTTGTCACCGACCGTCGTGCTCGCCAACGACTTGACCGCACCGGCAGAGGCGATCGACCAGCTCCGGGGTGCCGGGGTGCCGGTGGTGGTATTGAACACCGGGGCGTCGTTCGATGCCGTCGCGCACAAGATCCGCACCGTCGCAGAGATCGTCGGCCTGACCGCCGAGGGTGAAGCGCTGGCTTCCCGGGTCGATGCCGAGATCCAGGCGGCGGTGACCCTGGCCGCGGGGTCCGAGTCGATGCCTCGGGTGGCGTTCATCTACACCCGCGGGCCCCAGCTGATGCTGCTCTTCGGGATTGGCACGGGCACCAATGCGATGATCGAGGGCGCCAACGCCATCGACGTGGGAGCGGAGTCCGGCGTCTTCGGCGCGGCACCTCTCTCGGCCGAGGCACTGGTCGCCGCGGCGCCCGATGTCGTCGTGCTCCCCGAATCGGGCCTTCAGGCCCTGGGCGGAATCGATGCCCTCATCGGTGCGGTCCCCGGGCGCGCCGAGACGCCGGCGGGAGCGAACGGCGCGTTCCTGGCCTACGACGAGGCGTACTTCTTCAACCTGGGCCCGCGGGTCGGACAGGCGCTCATGGAGTTCGTCCTCGACCTTCACCCCGACCTCGGCGGCTAGTGCTGTGCCCTAAGCATCTACGGTGAGCGCGATGCTCTCCATGGACGACCCCTTCGGCGCCAGGCGCCGGGGGGTCGTCGCCGTCCTGCTGGTGCTGCTCGCCGTTGCGGCCGTGGCGAATCTCTCCGTCGGGCCGGTGACCATCGCCCCCGGTGAGGTGTTCCGGATATTGGCCCGGACGATCGGGATCGCGGTGGGCGATGAGCCCGATTCGAGAGCCAGGGCCGTCGTGCTCACCATCCGGATGCCCCGGATCCTCGTCGGCGTGGTTGCCGGCGCCGCCGCCGGCATCACCGGAGCGGCCCTCCAGGGCCTGTTCCGCAATCCGGTGGCCGATCCCCACCTCCTGGGCATCGGACCGGGAGCGTCACTGGGCGGGGCGCTGGGCTCGCTGACCGGCAGCGTTCAGGGGGCGATCGCCGGCGGTGCCGTTGGCGGGATGATCGCGGCGCTGGTGGTGCGGCGGCTGGGCGCCTCCAGGTCGAACGAGCCCTCGAGATTCGTGTTGACCGGCCTGGCGCTCGGGGCTGCCATCAGCGCCTGGGTGGGCTTCGTGGTCTTCGTCGCCGACCGCACCCGGGTCCCGCCGATCGACTTCTGGCTGCTCGGCAACCTCGGGGCGAGTACCTGGGACACGCTCGGGACGCTCACTCTCACCGCCGGAGTCGGAGTCATCGCCCTCATGGGAGCGGCGCGCACCCTCGACGTGCTCTCCCTCGGGGAGGCCGATGCGCGCCGGCTGGGTCTCGACGTCGACATGGCGACCCTCGTGATCATGCTCGGCGTCGGTGCGGTGATCGGGGCGGCCGTCGGAGCGGTGGGTGTCGTCGTGTTCATCGGGCTCGTCGTCCCCCACGTCGTTCGACGCCTGGCGGGAGCCAGCCACCGCGTGGTCCTGCTGGGGTCGGCCGTGGGCGGGGGCTTGATGATGCTGCTCGCCGATCTCGGGGCGCGGGTCGTGGTTTCACCTCAGGAGGTACCGGTGGGCCTGCTGACGGCAGCAGTCGGAGGGCCGTTCTTCCTCTGGCTCATCAGAAAGCCCGAGGTACCGCAGCCGTGACGTTCCAACTCGCCGCACACGGGGTCTCGTACCGAGTCGGGCGGACCCAGATTCTCCATCCGCTCGACCTCGACCTCGCACCAGGGCAACTGGTCGCCGTGGTCGGGCCCAATGGCGCCGGGAAGACCACCCTGCTCCACCTGCTCGGCGGTGAGATGCCGCCGAGCACCGGTTCCGTGACCATCGACGGCACGCCGATTCGAGACATCGCTGCGCTCGAGCTGGCCCGGCTACGGGCGCTCCTCGCTCAGGACGGGCCGAGCGACATTCCGTTCCCCGTCGCCGCCGTCGTGTCTCTCGGGCGCACCCCGCAACGACGGGTCGAAGGCAACTCGGCGAGCCGCGACGCTGCGGTCGTCGCCGACACGATGGAAGAGATGGGCATAAGCCACATCGCCGGCCGCCTCTTCGCGACCCTGTCGAGCGGAGAGCGGTCGTTGGTCTCACTCGCCCGGGTCTTGGTCCAGGAGAGCCCGATCTTGCTCCTCGACGAGCCGACCGGCGCTCTCGACGTCGCCATCGAGGAGCGGACCATGGATCGGATTCGGAGCCGGTCAAGGGACGACCGGATCGTGGTATCGGTGCTTCACGACCTCAACGTGGCGGCCAAGTACGCCGACCGATCCATCGTCGTGTCTCGGGGTGGAATCGTCGCCGACGGCGCTCCGGCGGACGTCCTCACCTCCGACCTGCTCACCGAGGTCTACCGGCATCCGATGCGAGTCGTGCCCCACCCGTTCCGGGAGGGACCGCTGATCCTCGTCGGCTGACCGGGCCCCCGGTGGGGCAGCCCTGCCGTCCGCGTACTATGCCGTGATGGAGCTCCCCCTTCTCCGGGACCTGGTGCCCATCGATCGGGTGTGGGCGCGCCTCGAGGAAGTGGAGACCCGCCTCTACGAGGTGTCGGCCTCGGACAACCCGTTCGTCACCGAAATCGCCCAGCATCTGCTGGGCGGGGGCAAGCGGTATCGTCCGATGCTCGCCCAGGTGGCGGCCGAGATCGGGGGTGGGGACGGTGCGGCGCCGGTGGAGGCCGGGGTGTCGGTGGAGCTGATCCACCTCGGCAGCCTCTATCACGACGACGTCATCGACGAGGCGGGCAGCCGCCGCGGGCAGACCTCGGTGAACACCAACTGGTCGAACACCATCGCCATCCTCGCCGGAGACTTCCTGCTGGCCCGGGCATCGGAGGTCGCCGCCCCACTCGGCACCGAGGCGGTCGCCCTGCTCGCCAGGACGTACGCCAACCTGTGCGAAGGCCAGGTGCTCGAGCTGCAGCTCGGCAACGATCTCGACCACGGCCCCGAGGACTACTTCCGGGTGATCGAGAACAAGACCGCCAGCCTGATCCGCACGTCGGCCCGCTTGGGGGCGATGGCAGGTGGGGCCGAGCGGCCCCATGTGGAGGCCGCCACCCGATGGGGCCACGAGGTGGGTCTGGTGTTTCAGCTCACCGACGACGTACTCGACCTGCTGGCCACGGAGGACTTCCTGGGCAAGCCCGCCGGCTCCGACATCCACGAGGGGACCTTCACCCTGCCGGTCATCTACGCCCTCCGCGGCGACGACGGCGACCGGGTACGCCGGCTGCTCGAAGGCGGCAAGCCCTATCCGAAGGCGGCAGTAGAAGAGGTGATCGAGCTCGTCCGGAGGGGCGGCCACCTCGACCGGGTCCTCGACG
>JAUYIV010000234.1 GCA_030688105.1 Actinomycetota bacterium
TGCCGTCGACCCCGGACGGATTGGCCGATCTGGTAGCGGAGGCGGGCGGCCTCGATCGCGAGAGCCTGGAGGTCTGACCCACTTACCGCCTCCCGCCTCCCGCCTCCCGCCCCCGCGGCTGCTCACCGACCGGCATCTGACATCTGACATCTGAGATCTGACATCTGAGATCTGACATCTCTTATTCAGATCAGGACCGAGTCGGTCCCCAGCAGCGCCCTGAGCTCGGCGTAGAGAGCCGTCCTCGCCTCCACGGTGTGCTCGGGCCCGAGCCGGACCACGGTCTCCGCGGGTTTGCCCTGCAAGTGGAGGAACACGGGGGTGGGCCCGGGATGGTTCGACAGGACCTCCTTGAGCCGGTTGACCAGGCCGACCGACATGCGCTGAGCGGCGACCCGAAGGCGCACCACCCGCTCGGTGTCGATGTCGGGCTCGTGGATCCGTTGTGCGATGAACTTCAGGCTGTCGCCCCGCTGGTCCACGCGGCCGGCCACCACGAGCACCGCATCGTCCCTGATCAGCGGGCCGGCCTCCGCGACCGTGCGGGGGAAGGCGACGACCTCGACGCTCCCCTCGAGATCCTCGAGATTGAAGTAGAGCATCAGCTCGCCCGACCGCGTGTATCGGCGGGTCACCGATCCGACGATGCCGGCGATGCTCGCCGATGTGCCGTCACCGTGCTCGTGGAGCCCCGGGATCGAAGTCGTCGCCAGTGACTTGAGCGCGGACTCGAGGCCGAAGAGAGGATGGTCGGACACATACAGCCCCAGCATCTCCTTCTCGAACTGGAGCTTGATCTTCTTGTCCCACTCGAAGTCGGGGATCTCGACGGCACCCGGGCGCGTCGACGCCTCCTCCGACCCGAACAGCGAGAACTGGCCCATGTCCTCGGCCCGTCGGCGGGTCACGACGGCGTCGATCATCTGCTCATAGACCGCCATCAGGCCCTTTCGAGGCGCTCCCGTCGCATCGAATGCCCCCGCCTTGATGAGTGACTCGACGGTGCGCTTGTTCAGCGCGGACAGGTCGACTCGCTCGATGAAATCCTGGAACGACTCGAATGTGCCGTTCTTCTTACGCTCCTCAGTGATCAGCTCGACGACCCCCTCGCCGACATTGCGGATCGCGGAGAGCCCGAATGGGATCGCCCCGTCGCGAGCCACGAAGTCGGACTCGGAAGAATTCACGTCCGGTACCAGGACCCTGACGCCCATCGATCGGCACTCGCTCAGATACAGCGCGGTCCGTTCCTTGTCTCGCTTCGCCGACGTGAGGAGAGCCGCCATGTACTCGGCTGGATAGTGGGCCTTCAGCCATGCCGTCTGATAGGCGACCAGCCCATATCCGGCGGCGTGCGGTTTGTTGAAGCCGTAACCGGCGAAGTGTGCGATGAGATCGAACAGCTCTTTTGCGAGCTCGCGGCGATGCCCCTGGGCGACGCACCCTTCGACGAACTTCTCTTCCTGCTCCGCCATCACCTTCGGGATCTTCTTTCCCATCGCCTTGCGCAGGCTGTCGGCCTCCACCATCGAATAGCCCGCCATCACGCCGGCGACCTGCATCACCTGCTCCTGGTACACGATGATCCCGTACGTGTCTCCGAGCACCTCGTCGAGGGCCGGGTGGAGCGACCCGGCAGGGACTCGCCCGTTCTTGCGATCGGCGTACAGGTTGTGGGTCCCGGCTCCCATCGGCCCCGGCCGGTACAACGACAGGAGAGCGACGATGTCGTCGAATCGGTCGGGCTGGAGGTTGCGCATGAGAGCCCTCATCCCGGAGCCCTCGAGCTGGAAGACGCCCATCGAGTCCCCCCGGGAGAGCATCGCGTACACCTTCGCATCGTCCAGAGGCACGCCGTCGATGTCGGGGCGCTCGCCGCTGGTCTCCTCGATCAGCTCCAGGCAGCGCTCGATCGTTGAAAGGTTCCGCAGCCCGAGGAAGTCCATCTTGAGGAGCCCGAGCCGCTCGATGGCGTGCATCTCGAACTGGGTGACCACCTCGGCGTCCTCCCCCTTCTGCTGGATCGGCACGATCTCGGTGAGCGGATCAGGGGAGATCACGACCGCGGCCGCATGGATCGAATCCTGGCGGCGCAGCCCCTCCAGCCCGAGCGCGGTGTCGATGACGCGGCGGGCATCCGGATCGGCGGCGTACATCTCGCGGATCCCGGAGGCGTTGGCATAGAAGTCCCGGAGGGATGAGTCGGCGTCGTCGGCCGGGGGCTCGAGACACTGCGAGAGGGTCGCCTCCCGGCCGAGGATCGGGGGCGGCATCGCCTTCGCGGTCCGGTCGCCGACCGCGTAGGGGTACCCGAGTACCCGGGCGGAATCGCGCAGCGCCTGGCGCCCTTTGATCGTCGAGAACGTGATGATCTGCGCCACGTGGTCGCTCCCGTATCGCTCGGAGGCGTAGCGGATCATCTCGCTGCGATACCGCTCGTCGAAGTCCATGTCGATGTCGGGCATCTCCCGGCGGCCCGGGTTGAGGAAGCGCTCGAAGATGAGGCCATACGCGATCGGGTCGAGGTCGGTGATCCGAAGGCAATAGGAGACGATCGATCCGCCCGCGGAGCCCCGCCCGGGCCCTGTCCTGATCCGCTGCTCGCGGGCGTGGCGGATGAGGTCCCACACGATGAGGAAGTACGCGGGGAAGCCCATCTCCTCGATGACCCTCAGCTCGTATTCGATGCGGTGGCGAGTCTCCGGCGTCAGTGAATCGCGGTACCGGTACCGGGCCCCTTCTTCCACCAGCTCGCGGAGATAGGAGGACTCGGTGTGGCCTTCCGGCACCGGGAAGTGAGGCAGGAGGATGTTGCCGAACTCCATCTTCACGTCGGCCCGCTCGGCGACCAGAAGGGTGTTGTCGCACGCGCCCGGGTACTGGTCCTCCGGGAACAGCGCCCGCATCTCAGCCGCCGTCTTGATGTAATACCCCGACCCCTGGAACGCGAAGCGCCCCTCGTCACTCATCTGGGCGCCGGTCTGAATGCACAGCAGGGCGTCGTG
>JAUYIV010000236.1 GCA_030688105.1 Actinomycetota bacterium
CACGACGATGCCATCTGCCCCGGCGCGTCCCCAGAGGTCCTGCGCCGCCTGCTCGAGCGTGAGACCCGGCGGGGGCACCGCATGCTTGACGAACACGTCGGCGAGGACCTCGAGCCCGGGGTTGATCGCGGCCCGGAGCCGGGCGACCTCGGCTGCCCTGCCCGTGATCGGTCCCTGATCGGTATACATGGTCCCGCTCAGCACGTTTGCCCGTATGAAGGAGGCTCCCGATGCGGTGGCCACCGCAATGGCGGCCAGGGTGTCGTTGCGCAGCACATTGACCCCCACCGGGAGGTCGACGGACTCGGCGACGGCAGCCACGATCCGGGTCATCGCCGCCACCGTGGCCTTGGGGACGTCCTCTGCGAAGAATGGGGCATCGCCGAAGTTCTCCACGAGGAGGGCATCGAAACCGGCGTCGGCGAGTCGCCGGCCGTCGAGGAGCGCGGCGGCAACGATGGGGTCGAGCTTGCCGTCGAATCGGGGCGACCCCGGCAGCGGGCCGAGGTGCACCATGCCGATGAGCCTCAGAGGGTGCCTCCTCTCATACGAAGATGCCGGCGACCTCGAGCGCCCGCTCGGCGAGGTCACCGGCGGCACTCAGGTTCTCCGCCTTTGCGGGATCGATCCGACCGACGACCAGTCGGCACCACTCGCCCGCCTGACCCCGAATAACCTGGTCGGTGTTCTCGGGGCCGAACACCCACCGGGCGTAGGCGGGGCCCACCACCTCGACACGTACCGGCTCGTCGTAGTCCTCGCCCGCCGCCTTGAACGCATGGGGGAGGGTGGCCCAGCCGAGCCAGGCGACGTGGCGGAGACGGGGGGTGTCGATGATCTCCTTGCCGAGCCCCTCGAGGATCGCCAGCCCGCGTGCCCACGTCTCGGCCAGCCGAAGTGTGGCGAACGTGCGGGCACTGACCTTGCCGTCGATCCACATGACCCGCTCGTCGGGCTTCATCCGGCTGAGAGCATCGACCACGTCGGCCCTGGCGAATCGCCACCATTCGATGACCTCCTGGGGGCGCTTGCCCTTGCCCTTGGCGGCGCCGGCTTCCACGAAGGCGTCGAGATCGTCGAACGCCTCGATCTCCTTCCTCACCGAGCGGTCGCCGGCAAGCGCTCGGGCGGCGTGCAGCTCTTCCCAGGCGAGGATGGCGATCGTCTGCTGAACGGTGTGGCCCTCGACGCGCTTCTTCCAGTCCCGATCAGGAGCGCGCTGGAGCGACTGATCGAGACCCTGCTGTTCCGCGACGAGGTCGGCGAGGATTTCCCGCATGGGGACTCAAGGGTAATCCGCCCCCAGGGCCCCAGACTCGGCGACGGTGGCGTTGAGGGTGTCGATCATCTTGCGGAGACGCCCCAGGCTGCGCCGGTCGAAGTGGAGACGGAGCCGGGGGAGCGCCACGTGGTCGTCATCGGCCACCTCGGGATCCGTGGCGCCAATCCGGTCGATGCGACCCGAGGCGAGGAGATCCGAGAATTCGTCGTTGAGCCGTTCCACGAGGACGTCATCGGGAGGGGTCCGGAGCCGAAGCACGAGATGGTCGCCGACATAGCGCTGCGAGTGGTAGTTGGCGAAGAAGCCCGTGATCTCGCGGACGGCGACGTCGATGTCGGTCGTATGCGTGAAGAGAGCCAGATCGTCCGGGGCGATCATCCCCTTCTCGATGAGGGTGCCCCTCACGAAGTCGAGCCAGCCGTCCCAATAGTCCGAGCCGGGTGCCTCGAGGAGCACGATCGGGTGGAGCGTGGCCTTGCCCGTCTGGGTGAGAGTCAGTAGCTCGAAGGTCTCGTCCTGGGTGCCGAAGCCGCCGGGGAAGAGGGCGAAGGCGTCGGACTCCTTCACGAACATGAGCTTGCGCGTGAAGAAGTACTTGAAATTGATCAGCCGGGCGTCGTCGACGTAGGGATTCGCCTCGGCCTCGAAGGGAAGCCGGATGTTCACCCCGAACGAGGAGTCGCCCCCCGCTCCGCGGTTGGCCGCCTCCATGATCCCCGGCCCCGCCCCGGTGACCACCATCCACCCCTCCCTGTCCGCCATGCGCGAGGCGAACTCCGCCGCCATCCGGTAATTGGGGTGCGCGGGTGGGGTTCGCGCCGAGCCGAATACCGTGACCTTGGGGATGTCGCGGTACTGGGCGAAGACGAGAAACGCATACCGCAGCTCCTTGAGCGCGCTGTTGATCAGCTTGAGGTCGCCCCGGCCGGCGCGGTCGCGGTGGAGCTTCAGTGCGGTGACGATCATCTCGGCGATCAGATCCGAGTCGGGCTGCTCGGTGCCGGCGCCGCGGATGTCGTCGGCGAGGGCCCGGATCCGGGAATCGAGCTCGGGATCGCCCAGGTCGTAGGGGGGCATGGACGGAAAACGGTAGTCCCAAGTGACCGGATCATTCGATCGAACGCAGGATGCCGACCGCTTTGCGCAGAGCGGCGAGATCGGGATCGGGCAGGTTCGCCAACTCAGACGCCAGCCGCTCCACCCGCTGCCGACGGCCCCTTTCCATGAAGGCCCGGCCCTCCCGGGTGACGCTGAGGACGACGGCGCGCCCGTCGCTCGGGTCGGGCTGGCGACCCACCAGGCCCGCTTGCTCCAGCGCAGACACGATCTTGCTCATCGTCGGCGGGGCGACCTGTTCGGCCTCGGCGAGCCGGCTGATGCTGTGCGGCCCGCCGAACACCAGCACCGACAGCGCCGATAGCCGGGCCGGCGTGATCCCGAGCGATTCGTCCTCACGCCGGAGCCGCCGGACCAGGTGGATCGCCACCGAGTTGAGCTCGCCGGCCAGTGTCTCGATCTCGTCCATGGCCCCCGCCACTATACTTAGCAAGCCTTGCTATATGGTCTGGCGAACCACGAGGGAGGGGTCATGGAGACTCACCGCCTGCACCAGGTCGCCCAGCGCGCCGAGGATTTCGACCGTGCCGTCGTCTTCTACCGCGACGCCTTGGGCCTGCCCTTCATCGCATCATTCGACCCACCCGGCCTTGCATTCTTCGACCTCGGCAACACCCGCCTGCTGATCGAGCGGGGTGCGCCCTCCGCGCTCCTATACCTCGAGGTCGACGACATCGTCGCCACCTACGACGCCCTCGGCTCCGCCGGTGTCGAGATGACCGATCCACCCCACATGATCTATCGGGAGGGCGAAGCGGCCTTCTTCGGCGATCCGGGGAGTGAGGAGTGGATGGCGTTCTT
>JAUYIV010000238.1 GCA_030688105.1 Actinomycetota bacterium
CGTCGTAGATGACCATCCCGTCGACGATGTCGGCGATCTTGGGGGTCGGGATCTCGCTTCGGCCGGTGGGGCAGGCGCCGGCGAGGTGAGCGTCCAGGTCGCCGGCGAATTGGCCAAGCACGCTCGAGATGAGGTTCTGCGCCTGCACCGGGAGGTAGCACCGGTTTCCGTCGGCGACGATTCCCAGCCGGGTGGCGATGTGATCGATGTCGCCGGCGTTTCCCCGACCATCCCGTATCCGCTCCAGCCCCTCGGTCACCTCACCGGTTCCCAGCTTGCACGGGAGGCACTGCCCGCAGGATTCGACGTACAGGAATCGGGCGAGCACCGCCGCCACCTCCACCATGCACGCGGTGTCGTCGTACACGATGAAACCTGCCGCTCCCAGGCCCGAACCGATCGCGGACATGTCCTCGTAGGTCAGCGGCACATCGAGAGCCGCCTCCGTGACGGCGGCGTTCGCCACTCCGGGGAACACGGCCTTGATCCGCCGTCCCGGCAGCGGGCCGCCGCACCGGTCGATCGCATCCCGGAGCGTGGTGCCCATGGCCACCTCGACCACTCCGGGGGCCCGGACGTCACCCACCACGGTGCACAGGATGGTGCCGGGCGACTGTTCGGTGCCGGCCGAGCGAAAGGCGTCGGCGCCATGGGACAGGATCCATGCGGCATGGGCCAGCGTCTCGGCGTTGTTGACCAGCGTCGGATTGGCGACGTGGTCGGTCCTCGAGTGTCCTCGACTGGGCTCACTCGACTGCCAGCCCAGCTGGGGCGCGGTGGCGTAGAGCCCGTGCAGGTAGGGCGGCAGCCAGCGCGGGAGCGGGTCATTGCCCTCGATCACTTCGAGAAGAGCCTTCTCCTCGCCGAACAGGTATTCCTCCGGGCCGTCGACGACGGTCACGCGAAGCTCTCCGATCCACCCTTCCTGCGACATCTCGGTGAGTGCGCCCGTGATGCGTGCCTTTTCGACATCGAAGCTCCGTTTGAGGGCGATGAAGGCTTCGAGTGCACCCGCCGCGTGGGCCGCGACCAGCAACCCTTCGAGCACGGCATAGGGATTCGCCCTGAGCAGCGCCCGGTCCTTGAAGGTGCCCGGCTCCCCCTCGGCGGCGTTGCACACCGCATAGTGGTGGCGTCCCCCGCCGTCGGCGATCGACCGCCACTTGGTCGCGGTCGGGAACCCGGCGCCGCCGCGTCCCCGGAGCCCGGCACGCTCGAGCTCGTCGATCACCGCGACCGGCGAGCCCTTGCGGGCCCTTGCCAGCGCGGACCCTCCGCCGCCGCTGCGGTATTCGTCGAGTGATCCGACAGGTGGATCTGTAAGCAGTCGAGGTTCCACGGCCTTCCCAACCTACCCGTGCCCCGGGCGCAGGCGAGGTGACCGGTTGCGGGGTGCACTGGGGTCGAAAGACCGGGACCGCAGGGTCAAAGGGACCTGGTTCTTGCTCCATCGGGTCTCAGACCCTGCCCTGCGGACCAATGGCCCTATCGGGCCGACCGCGGGTGCGCTGGACTTGGCCCATGTTCGTGCAGTACTTCGGGCTCGTGGAGAGGCCGTTCGTCGAGGTCTCGAAGGACCTCCTGGCGATGAGCAACGGCCTGTCCACCTCCGCTACCGCGGCCTATCGCAACGGCGAGGCCCTGATGACGCGATTGAGCGGGCCGGGCCTGGTCGCCAAGAAGGTGGTGCTCGAACTGGGAGACCCGATCCGGGCTGCCGACCGGACCTCGGTTCCCCTGTCTTGGTGGGCTACGGGGACACCGGGCCTGTTCCCGACGATGGAGGCGGATCTTGTCGCGGCTGCGATGGGCCCGGATCTCACGCAGCTCACCTTCCAGGGCACTTACAAGCCACCCTTGGGCATCGTCGGCCAGGCCCTCGACAGCGCGCTGCTGCACCGGTTCGCCGAGAGCAGCGTCAAGGACTTCGTCGACCGGATCATCGCCGATCTCGAGCATGCCCGGCCGGAGGCGGACGACCGCGTGGTCTGACATGGGCGACCGATCTGCGGCCCTATTCAACCGCAGCTCCGCTTAATCGATGCTGCCCACCTTCTGAGGCTGCGGGACTCCGTCGGTAGACTCGCGGCCCTGGACAAGCCCTGGTGAGATGTGCCGCAGAGGCGAGGAGCACCCGATCCGGCGATGAGGACGTCTGCGCTCCCCGCTTCCTGGTACGGCGACCCGGAAATCCACGCTCGAGAGCGAAGGGCCATCTGGGGCCGGGAATGGCTGGTCTTCGCCCCCGCCGCCCGTCTCGCCTTTCCGGGACGCTACGTCGCCGGAGCCATCGCCGGCTGGCCCATCTTCGTGATCGTCGACCCCGACGGCTCTTTGCGGGGCTTCCACAACGTCTGTGCCCATCGCGCCGGCCCGATCGTCGCCGACGGCCACGGATCGTCCGGAAACCTCGTCTGCCGCTATCACGGATGGGCCTACGAGTGGGATGGGTCGCTTCGCAAGGCGCGGGACTTCGGGGACGGCCCGATCCCCGACGGGCTGCGACTCCCACCGATCAGGGTGGAACGATGGCGCAATCTCGTCTGGGTGTGCCTCGACGGGGAGGCACCGCCCCTCGGGGAGGCGCTCGGCGGATTTGCCGACCAGTGCGCCGAATTCCCCATGGAGGCGTTCCAGTTCACTCACGAGCAGGTGCGGGTCCTGGCTTGCAACTGGAAGACCTACGCCGACAACTACCTCGAGGGGTACCACATCCCCATGGTCCACCCCGAGCTGAGCCGGGAAATCGATCTTCGGCGGTATTCGGTCGAAGTGTTCGCCCGCGACGGCTACTGCCTCCACTCGGCGCCGCCTCGCGATGGCGCCGCCAACGCGGGCCGCTGGCTGTTCCGCTACCCGAACCTCGCCCTCAACGTGTACTCGGACGGCATGAATGTCGAGAGGATCTTTCCCGACGGCCCCGATCGCACGCTGGTCGTGTACGAGTATTTCTTCCGTGACCCGGACGACCCGGCCAACGAGGAGGCGGTCAAGCTGTCGGGGGTGACCCTCGACCAGGACCAGGCGATATGCGAGGCGGTGCAGCGAAATCTCGACGCCGGGGTGTACCGGTCGGGCCCGTTGAGCGTGAAGCACGAGGGGGCGCTGGCATGGTTCCAGTCCCGGCTGGAGCAGGCCATCGGATGATCCGCTATGAGCACACCCAGCGCTCCTACCTCCTCCATTGGCTCGTCATCCCGGTGCTCGTCGTGGTCGTCGGCTCCGTCCTGCTCGCCGGCGTCGGGCTCGGGGTCTGGCTCCTCGTCGCGGTCTACGTGGTGGCCTTCGCATGGCTGATCGCCACATTCAGCATGTTGACCGTCCTCGTCGACGGGGAGCAGATTCGGGTCTACTTCGGGCGCGGCTGGCCGCGAAAGACGATCCTGCGGAGCGCCGTTGCGTCGATCCGACAGGTCCGCAACCGGTGGTGGTACGGCGTGGGGATCCGATGGATCCCCAAGGGGGCCCTCTGGAACGTATGGGGGCTCGATGCGGTGGAGCTCGAGCTGAGGTCGGGCCGCATTTTTCGCATCGGCACCGACGATGCCGGCGGGCTGCTCGCGGCACTCGCCCTCTGAGCCCAAGCGCCGCCCCCCGGGCACAGCACCAAACCGGGACCCGTTAGAATCCCCGGGAGCGCTACGGTTGAGGCGGAAGGAGGGGATCCCGTGCACGATCACCTGCGGCCGGTGGAGCGGAGAGTCCTCGCGCTGCGAGCCGCCGGCCAGAGCCTCGAGGAGATCGGTGAGGCGTTCAAGCGCAGCCCCGATCACATCGGCCGCATCATCGAGTGGGCGTCGATCCCGCGATCCGGCCCCGCCGAGTACCGCAAGCCCAGGGCACTGGAGAATCGGGTGCTCTCGTTCCGCGGTGACGGGGCCAGCCACAGTGAGATCGCCGGAAGGTTCCGCAAGACCCCCGAATTCATCCGCCGGGTCGAAGGCCTGGCCCACTACCGCCGGGCCATCGAGCTGCTGGCGCGCTGACACCGGCAGCCGGCAGACAACAGCGGCGCCCGCTCTAAGGTCCCTC
>JAUYIV010000242.1 GCA_030688105.1 Actinomycetota bacterium
GACGACCTCGACCACGCCTCGATCACCTCCTCGGCGACCTGGTCCGGAGAGGAGCCCGCCGACACCGCGGCGTGAGCCGCGGCCTCGTACCGCCAACGCCGTTCCTCGAGGATCCGCCGGAGTGCTCCCTCAGGATCCGCGCTCAGGAGGGGTCGTTCCGCATCGGCGATGGTCCGCGCCAACAGGATCTCGGCCGGCGCGTCGAGCCATACCACGAACCCCGAGCCCCGCATGGTCTCGACGAGGGCGTCATCGAGCACGACGCCGCCTCCGCAGGCGACCACCGCTTGCCGGCCCGCCATCGACCGCACCGCGGCTGCCTCCTCGGATCGAAAGGACGCCTCCCCGAGCCCGAACAGCTCGACGACGGACATCCCGGAGCGAGTCTCGACCAGACGATCCGTGTCCACCCATTCGTACTCAAGGCGGGCGGCCACGAGAGGGGCGACCGTGGTCTTCCCGGCTCCCATCATGCCGATGATCCAGATGGTCGCCATTGGGCCTCTCTAGAAGCCGGCGAGGCGCCGGCGAAAGGAGTCGACCGCCCCGACGAAATCGTCGACCGTGTCACCTCCGAACATCCTCGTCATCTCCCCGGCCACGACCCAAGCCACCATTTGCTCGGCCACGACCGCAGCAGCCGGCACGGAGCAGACATCGGAACGCTCTCGGAACGCCTCGTCGTCCTCCTTGGTCACCACGTCGACGGTCACCAGCGGCCGCATCAGGGTCGAGAGAGGCTTCATCGCCACCCGTACCCGGATGGCCTGGCCGGTGGACATTCCGCCCTCGATGCCACCCGCTCGATCCGTGGGCCTGGTGAACCCACCGATCTGGTAGTGGATCTCGTCGTGCGCCTCCGACCCCATGCGCCCCGCCGAAGCAAACCCGTCACCGATGTCCACCCCCTTGATCCCCGGGATCGACATCAACGCTCCGGCGAGAATGCCGTCGAGCCTTCGATCCCAGTGGACGTGGCTGCCCACCCCAGTCGGGACCCCGTAGGCGATCACCTCGGCGACCCCGCCCACCGTGTCTCGCTCGTCGTGGGCTCGGTCGATGGCTTCGATCATCCTCGAAGCGGCGTCGGGATCGAACGCCCGCACCGGCGATGAGTCGATCTCATCCAGATCCCCAGCACCCGGACTGGTTCCGTCCTTCACCGAAATGCCCCCGATCGCAACGACATGGCTGATCACGGCTACACCTGCGTTGGCGAGCAAGCGCTTGGCGAGATGCCCGGCCACCGTCCGCGCCGCGGTCTCCCTGGCGGAAGCACGCTCGAGGATGTCGCGGGCATCGTGGGTGTCGTACTTGAGCATGCCGGCGAGATCGGCGTGCCCGGGGCGAGGTGCCGTCAGCGGCTTCGCCGTCTCCCCGCCCGAAACGCTCATCTCGTCCTCCCACCGCGGCCACTCGGTGTTGCGGACGATGACCGCAACCGGGCTCCCCAGCGTCCTGCCGAAGCGCACGCCGCCCAGGATCTCCAACTCATCCCGCTCGACAACCATCCGGCGACCTCGCCCATGACCCATTCGGCGGCGGGCGAGCTCGTGGGCGATCCCCTCCTCGGACACTCCGACGCCGGCCGGCAGGCCCTCGACGATGGTGACCAGTCCCGGCCCGTGGGATTCCCCGGCGGTGAGGAAGCGGAGCATGGAGAAGATCGTACCGACCAAACGTGGGGGTTCACGCTCTGCCGGTCCCGGTCTCCCGCCTCCCGAGCCCCGCCTCCCGCCTCCCGCCTCCCGCAAGAGAATCAAGACAAGAGAAGTCTCGGTCTTGCGGGCGACGGGCAACGGGATCTTGGCCCTCGGCCCTTCGGCGCTCAGCCTGAAAGCGTCCGCCGATTACGGGCGATGGTCAAGAGCCAAGAGTCAAGAGCCAAGAGTTGTCTTGATTCTTGATTCTTCGACGGGGACCGGGCGACGGGATCTTGGCCCTCCGCCATTGGAGGGCCACGCCGGCCCAGCAAGGCTCACGCATTCACAGGGGCAAACCGCTTACCGCCAACCGCCAGAACCCGCCAGAGCACCTCGCAGCACTTCTGGCGGTCAGCGGTTGGCCGTCAGCCGTCAGCCGATTGGCAACGGCCTACGGCCTGCGGGCTATTTGACGATGCTCTGCCCCACCGCCAGCGTGAATGCGCTGTCGCCGAACGTGAACACCCCGCCGTTCTCGCTGAGGCTCACGACCTTGAAACTCACCGCAAAGGTGTCGCCCACGCCGACGGTGTAGGTCTGGCCGTCGACCTCGATGACGGCCACCCTCCCACCGGCCTCGTCCCTGACTTCGAGCAAGGTGACCCTTCGGCCGGACGGTTGATCACCCTGGGTGGTCGTGGTCGTGCCCCCGCCCACAGTGGTCGACGGGGTCGAGCCGTCGCCGGTGGTCGTGGAGGTGGTCGAGCCGTCGCCGCCGGTGGTGGGCGTGGTCGAAGGCGGCACGATCAGCGGTTCGAAAGGATCGCGCGGCTGGCCCACCCGGTAGTCGGATGACGGGTCGAGCGGCCCGCCCCCCGGAGCAGCAACAAGGGTGCCGGAGTTGGCCGGTGCGCCGGGAAGCGCCGGTTCGCCACCGGTGAACACCCCGGCCGATGCCATCAGCCAGACGGATGCCACCGCGGTACCGACCAGCAGGAGGGATACGAACACAGACAGCAGGGTTCGCTTGACTCCGATCACGGGCTCAGCTCCTCGCCGGCCTCGGCGTCGCCGCCCTCGACAACCGTCGTGGTCGTCGTGTCGCCGCTGCCCGGAACCACTATGTCATCGAGCGGTGGCAGCAGATCGGCAAGGGTGAACAGCCGCATCTCGATGGCCACCGAAAGGATCGTGATCCCCGACTCGCTCTCGGAGGATGACACGGCGATCGCGTCGACGCGGACGAGACGCTCCATCTCGTTGAGCCCGAACAGAAATCCAAGGACTTCGAAGAACTGACCCTCGATCTGAGCAGAGACGGCGACCTCGCGAAGTTCGCTCCCTTCCGCCGCGATGGCGGGAACCGCCGGCGCCAGCCCTTGCAGTTCGACCCCCGTCTCATTGGTCAGCGCAAAGATCTCCTCGATGAACTCGTCGAGCAGGGGTCGCTCGGGTATCAGCGACTCGAGTTGCCCCAGGGCGGCCAGGTACTCGACCTCACGATCGCGGATCTCTTCGAGTTGCCTGATCTGGACCCGGAGCCGCCCCTCGGTGTCCTCGGCCACCGTCAGATCGTCGCGCAGGTCGGCGATGCGTCCGTTGCGAGGGCTGACCAGGAACATCCACCAGGCTGCCGTCACCAGAACCGCGGCGAGGATCGCGAGCAAGCCGACGCGCCGCATATCAGGGGACCTCCGGTATCAGGGTCTCGGCGCGGTTGGTCGCCGCGGCGTTGGTGAGCACCGCGGTCGAGCTGAACGTCACCACTTCGGCCTCTCCGATAGTGCTCTCGGACACCGTGCTGACCCAGGTTCCGGTCACACCGTTGAACTGATCCGAGTCCAGGGCGCGCAGCCACGCCGAGACATCCGGGAAGTCGAAGCCGACGCCGGAAAATGCCACTTGCCCGAGCACGCCCGGGGTGGTCTGCGAGATGATCGTCCCATTGAACGTCTCGACCCACACCCGGGGTGGGAGCAGGCGGGCGAGGTCGTTGAGCAGGATCCCCCAGTCGACGTCGGTCGCCAGCGCGGCTCGAACCAGATCGGACCTGTCCTGGTACTCGCTCCTGAGCTCCCCGGCGTCGCCGAGAGACACCACCTCACGCTCCAGGGTCTGATTCACCTCGAGCTGAGCGTCGACGTCTTCACGCGCCGCCGAAACCTTCGAATCCCAATAGAGCACACCCACACCCAGAAGGGCGACATAGGCGATCGCACCGAACAGCGCCATGCCGATCCGACGGCGGCGGCCCCGCTGCTCGGCGACCTCCGGCGGCAGCAGGTTGATGGGTCTCACTGCTGGGCTCCGCTAGCCGACATGGGCGAACCTGTTCGTCGGGGGCACCACGTACGAGCCCCAGAGACCGAGCCCGACCGCCGCCGGAAGCACCGGCTGGAAGTCGAGGAGCTCGCTCTCCGTCATCTGAATTCGTCCGACGCTCACGTGATCGAGCACCCGCACCGGCTCGACGCGGGCATTGAGCGACCTGCCGACTCGATTCGCCAGGTGAGGCAAGCGGGCACCGTTCCCGGCGACCACCAGGCGGCTGAGGGCATGCTCGCCGGCCTGGGTCAGGTAGTAGTTCACCGACCCGCGGATCTCCTCGATCAGGGCGTCCGCGGTGCGGGTCAGGATCCGCCTGGCGATCATCTCCTCGTCATCGCCCTCCGGGAACCCATGGGGAGCCACACCGACCCGCCGCTTGAGGGCCTCGGCATCCTCCCGGGAGATCGACATCCCGGCCATGAGCGTTTCGGTGAAGTGCTCGCCACCAGTGGGGAGGATGCGGACGAACCGGGTGATGCCGCCCCGAACGATGGCGATCTGCGAGATCGATCCGCCGATGTCGAGCAGCGCCTGAGGTCCCTCGCCGCCCAAGAGGAGGTCTGC
Source organism: Actinomycetota bacterium (assembly GCA_030688105.1). Classification (GTDB taxonomy): domain Bacteria; phylum Actinomycetota; class Acidimicrobiia; order Spongiisociales; family UBA11373; genus JAUYIV01. The sequence goes on from JAUYIV010000242.1 coordinate 4,536, forward strand.
ACCGAAAGCCGCCCGCACCAGTCCGAATGCCTGGAGATCGATCGACAACACGCTGAGCCCGGCGTTGTCGGCGATCCTGACCAGCCCCTCGACCATGTCTCTCTGGGCCGCGACGACGAGGATCGAGAGCATGAGGTCGCCCTCGGGGCTGGTGAACTCCTCGAGTGGCACGAAGTCGAGCACCGCCTCCTCGACGGGGATGGGAATGGCATCCTGGACCTGGAATGGAAGGGCATCGACGAGCTCCCCCTCCTCCAGATGGGGCACATCGACCTGTCGGACGATCACCCGTTGGTTGGCGATCCCGATCACCACTCGTTTACGGGGAAGCCGATGACGCTTCCACAGCGCGGCCACGACCTCGGCGACCGCCCCCTCGTCGGCGATGTCGCCGGAGTCGATCACGCCAGGGGGAAGCGGCATCTCAGCGAACCGCCGGAGCACCGCCGCACCTTTTCCGCTTTCGACCACCGCGGCACGAACCGCTTCGGATCCGATGTCGAGGCCTACCGCGACCGCCATGTGCCTCTCCGCGAGTCGCTATCAGGGGCCATAGCAAGGCTCCTCACCCTGGTCACAGGCCTGTAGTTACGCCTGTGTGAGGCGAGCGTACACAGGGGTCGCGGGTAGACCAAGGACTCGCGAGGTGACGGGCCGCGCGTGGGCCTCGCGCTCAGCGCAGTGGGACCGGGTGACGGCCCACCGCCAGGGCGCGTCCAACCCTCCAACGGTCGACCGGGGGCCTATCCCAGGTACCACCCTGCGATCGCCTCGCCGGCGGCGATCCCGATCCATGAGCCCAGCACCAGCGAGGGGCCGAACGGGACGGCGTCCTTGCGGCCCGCCCGCCCCATCACCAGGAGCACGATCGACACGACTCCGCCGAGGACGAACGCCCCAAAGACCGCCACACCGAGAGCCTCCCACGATCGGTGCGCGGCGAATACGCCGAGGACGAACGCCAGTTTCACGTCCCCCATTCCGAAGCCGCCCCGGGCAATCAGCGCGATCAGCAACAGGGACCCGAAGTAGCCCGCCCCTCCGGCGATCGACCGGGGGATGGCGTCGATCGCTCCGTCGAGGGCGGCTCCGGCGGTCAGCAGCACCACGGCCACCACCGTCCCCGGGTACAGGATCCGGTTGGGAAGCCGCTTGTGCTCGAGATCGACCAGGGAGAGCACCAGGGTCAGGGCGGCGAACCACAGGTAGGCGGGCAGCGCCCACGACGCACCGATCACGGCGGCGGTGCCGGCGAACAGCATCGCGGTCCCCGCCTCCACCAGCGGGTATCTCGGGGAAATCCGCGACGAGCAGTCACGGCATCGTCCTCGCAGGATGATCCACGAGGCCACCGGGATGTTGTCACGGGCCCGAATCCCGGATCCGCACGCCGGACAGCGCGAAGGGGGACGCACCACCGACATGCCTTGGGGGATCCGGTAGGCGATCACGTTCAGGAAGCTGCCGACGATCAAGCCGGCCAACGCGGAGAAGGCGACGATCACCAGCCGGTACCGGTGCAGAACGCGATGGTCATGTCGGCTTCGACATCCGATCGGCAGGTGTGGCGGCCCTTGTCCGGGCCGACGACGACGAGGCGGATGCCGAACCAGGATCCACTCACCGCACGAGCGTACAACAGCACCTGCGCCCCGTCACCCGGGTCGACGTCGGCGACGACGACACGGACCGAGCTGTCCGTTGCATTGCCGATGTCGATGCCGCGCACCAGCGGCTCGATCTGTGCTTCATCGGACGTGTACCCGCCTTCGAGGGCCAGAATGCCGCCCTCGGCGATCGCCACATGGGTCAGGTCGGCGGTGACCCGGGCCTCGTTCGCCCTGGCGCGGAACCCGAGGATGCTGGGCAGCGCGATCACGACGAGGACGGCGAGGATCATCGTCACCACCGCCAGTTCGATCAATGTGAAGCCGCGCTCATTCCCCGCTGGGTGAGTCTTCATTCTGCTCGTCCCCTCTGAGGTGAGGAGGGGGCGGATCGGAGATCCGCCCCCTCCTCCGGTCTCTGTGGTCGACCGTGGGACTCAGAACGTGTGCCAACAGATCGCCGGGCCCATCGCCCGGGCGACCCCGTTGACCCCCGTTCTTAGAACCCGTCCTGGCCGTAGGTGCCAGGCGCGGCGTCCGGGCAAGCGGCGCTCAGGTCCGTGTCGCCGTAGAACGTGCCGGCGGTGGAGCTCTCCCAGATGGAGAACACGTTCCCCGACGCCGACGTACGAACGATGCAGACGGTGTCGCTGGTGATTGCATTCAGCTTGATCGCGACACCCAGTGCGGGATCGGCGTTGAGCCGCGCATTGGGCTCGAGAGCCGTGATGTCGCCGGCCGTCTCGGTGTAGTCACCGGCCTCCAGCCAGAACGCCTTCTCGGCGAGCAGGACGTTGCGGGTTTCGCTCTGCGCAGAACGGTCCTGCGCCGACTTACGGAAGCCGAGGAACGAGGGGATGGCAATGGCGATGAGAACTGCAATGATCATCACCACGACCATCAACTCGATGAGCGTGAACCCTTCGTCGCGGCTCAAGCCACGTCGGATGGTTTTCATCATCGTCGAGAACCTCCTATTGGGTCTCTGTCGTGGGCCGGGTTGGCCCGTTGTGGTTATCGGCGCTGCGCCTTCGCGCGTTGAGCCGTTTGTCGGCGGGGGCTAGTGCCGATGGGTGCGAGCAGGTGGTCACCGACCACCGGCGGCCAAGTGGGGAAGACCAGAGCCAGTTCGCAATATGCAATTCGCAATTCGCGATCGGAACGGCGACGGGAGACGGGTTACGGACGACGGGCGACGGGCGACGGGCGACGGCGAGGGTCGCCGGGCGGCCAAGTCGGCCGGGGCCACGGCTGTCTTACTGCTGGATCAGATTCGCGATATTGAACATCGGCAGGTAGAGGGCGATCAGGATGCCGCCCACCGCCACGCCCATCACGACGATCAGTAAGGGCTCGATGAGCGAGGTGAGCGCGTTCACCGTGTCGTCGACCTCGTTGTCGTAGAAGTCGGCGACCTTCTCCAGCATCGTGTCGAGTGCACCGGTCTCCTCCCCCACGGCCATCATGTGCGTCACCATCGGGGGGAACACCTCATGCCGGCTCAACGGGGAGGCCAGCGACTCGCCCCGCTTCACCGAGGACTGGACGTCTTCGACCGCGGCCCCGACGAGAGCGTTGCCTGCGGTCTGCGCGACGATATCGAGCGCCTGGAGTACCGGGACTCCGGTCCTGCTCAGAACGGCAAACGTCCGGGCGAACCGGCTGATCGCCACCTTCTGAACGAGCGTTCCGAAGATCGGGGCCCGGAGCTTCAGCCGGTCCCAAGAGATCTGG
>JAUYIV010000243.1 GCA_030688105.1 Actinomycetota bacterium
CGTCGTAATGACGCTTGCCGAGGGCGCGCTGCATGGCCTCGCGCACGGCGGCGAAGGCTTCTGGCAGGATCCCTTCCAGGGCCGCGTTGATCTGCGCCATTTCCCGCTCGCGCTCCTCGCGTCGGCGCTCCAGGCGCCGAGCCGGGTCGCCGCCTACCAGCTCGGAATCGTCGTCCGGAGTCTCGGCCCGCGCTTCGGCCGGCAGGATCACGTCGCCGAGCTGCTCGGCCAGCCGCTCGCGGAACAGCGCGGTCCGTCCCCGGAGTTCGTCGTCGGTCTGGGCGCGGTATTCGGGCTCGAGCGCGTTGGCGCGCTCGACGAGGGGTTCCAGGCGGCGGACCTCACGCTCGTTGGAGTCCATCACCCGGGAGAAGAGTTTCAACATGGATCTGCGCCGAGTATATCGGCCTCTCCGGAGTGCCCCACGCGCAGCCTCAGGACACCTTCTGGCCCACAGTCCGCCCGGCGGCCTTCAGGACCCTGAGGGCGTTGAGCGTCAGCATGGGGCTCGCGACTTCTCGACCCCAATCCACCACCTCGGGCGTGATGCCCCCGGACCCCGGTTGGCGCCACCAGTAGCCGCCCGCGCTCCACCTTCCGTCGGAATCGCGCCGTTCGGCCAGCACGTCCAACGCATCGGATGCACGGGGATCGGCGGCCAGCCCCATCTGGCGCAGGACGTGGAGGGCCGGGAGGATGTCGTAGTGCCAGTACGCGGGGTAATGGAGCGTGATCCACGAGCGGTGGATCGGCTTGCCGGTCCCGTGCTGCCGGAAGAGCCGATGCTCGAGCAGGAGCTCGGCGCCCCGCCGTGCGCCAGCCGTCATCGGTCAGGCCTCCAGCGTGGGCTTCACTTCGCCTATCCAGCGCTCGAGCGTCTCCACGTCGTGGGGCGCCGCCATCTCCGCGATGAACGTGTCGAACCCGATGTCGCGGCACGCGCGCATCCGATCGGCGATGTGCTCAGGAGTCCCGATCCAGAACGTGTCGTCGTCCAATACCTCGGCCATCGGCGTGCGATTGAGCGCCATCTGCGCTTCCCATGCGCGCCGGGCCTCGGCCTGCGTGTCGCGGATGAGTGGCTTGCATGCAACGGTCAACTCGATCTCCGAGATGTCCCTCCCCACCGCCGCGCAATGCTCCCGCAGGACCTCGACCTTGTGACGCAGCAGCTCGGCGCTGCCCATCGCGTTCCACATGTCGGCGTAGGTCGCCACGGTGCGGAGGGTCTTCTTCTCTCCTGATCCACCGATCATGATCGGCAGGCGCGCTTGAACCGGAAGCGGTAATTGGCGGAGCTCGCGGAACCGATAGTGGCCGTTCTCGGGGCTGGTGGCCGCGCCCCCGTCGAGCACGGTTCGGATCACCGCAACCGCCTCGTGCAGCCAGTCCAGCCGCTGGCCGAAGCCGGTTCCGAACTCGATCCCGTGAGCCACGTGCTCGTGCTCGAACCAGGCGCCGCCCAGCCCAAGAATGGCGCGCCCGTCGCTGATGTGGTCGAGCGTGGTAGCGAGCTTGGCCACGAGGCCAGGGTTGCGGAACGTGTTCGCGCCCACGAGCAGGCCCATGCGTACCCGCTGCGTGACCTTTGCCCACGCCGCCAGCGTCATCCACCCTTCGTAGATCGGCTGGTCGGGATCGCCGAAGATGGCATGCAGGTGGTCCCACGCCCACAGGTGCTCGTAGCCGAGCTCTTCCACCCGGCGCGCCGTCGACTCCATGGACGGCCAGTCCGTTGCCTGTCCCCAGGGGAGAATCCCTAGCCGGACATCGCCCACGCCATCAGCCCGCAACGGTGACCGCGGGGGGGTCTTCGTCCTCTTCGTTCTCGTCGTGCGCGCCCCAGAAGGTCATCTCCTCGACCAGCTCGACCTCGGACGAGAAGAGGGCCCCGACGCTCTCGCCGCGAGGAATGCGCCGGATGGCCTCCCCGAACAGCGGCGCCACCGACAGGACCGTGATGCGGTCCGGATTGGCACCATCCGGCAGCGGAATGGTGTCGGTCACGATAACCTCGCGCAGGGCCGAGGACTCGATGCGCTCGAGTGCCGTGCCCGAGAACACGCCGTGGGTCGCGCACGAGTACACCTCGCGCGCCCCTTCGCTGATGAGGGCGTTGACCGTCTCGATGAGCGAGCCGGCGGTGTTGATCTCGTCGTCGATGACGACCGCGGTCTTCCCGCTCACCTCACCAATGACGTTCTTCAGCTCCGCTTTATCGTCGTTCGCCAGCCGCCGTTTTTCGACGATGGCCAGCGGCGCGTTGAGCTTCTCGGCGAAATTCCGCGCCTTCTTGGCAAAGCCGAGCTCGCTGACAACCACAAGGTCTTCGAGCCCAAGGCCGGTGACGTACTTGGCCAGCATGTCGACGGCCGTCAGCTCATCGACCGGTATCGAGAAGAAACCCTGGATCTGGCCCGGGTGGAGGTCCATGGTCAGGACGCGGTCGGCGCCGGCCACGGTGAGCATGTCGGCAATCAGGCGCGCCGTGATCGGCACGCGGGGCTGGTCCTTCTTGTCGGACCGGCCGTATGCGTAGTAGGGCATGACTGCGGTGATCCTGCCCGCGCTGGCCCGCTTATAGGCGTCGATCATGATCAGCAGCTCCATGATCGAGTGGTTCACCGGTCGGCAGGTGGGCTGGACCAGGAACACGTCCTGTTCGCGGACGTTCTCGAGGATGCGGACGAAGATGTTCTC
>JAUYIV010000246.1 GCA_030688105.1 Actinomycetota bacterium
GGTCGGTTCACAGGACCCACCAGTTCACGGTGAATGCACCCGAATGAGCGGGCTTGGCGCGAAGCAGAGAGGACCCCCGGTCGACCGGGGGTTCTCTCGGTGGCTGGGGTGGTTGGCGGTCAGGCCGCGGCGTCGCCGGGACCGAGCAGCGGACAGAGGAAGAAGGCGTCCCCCTCGTCCTGGATGCCGTTCCCGTTGGCGTCCAGCCACCAGCGTCCGCCCAGATAGCCGGGGTCGCCCGGCCCGAACTCGGTCTGGAGGCCGTTGATCCCCATCTCGAGCTTCTGGAACGGGCCTTCCTGCGGCAGATCGCCGAGAACGACCGAGTCGTAGAACTGCCCCTGGCTGGTCACGTAGACGACCGTGCGCCCGTGTGGTCCGTTGTCGTCCCGATTGTCCGTGGTGGCGAGCGCCGGAAGCGCCAGGGCCACGATCAGCCCCGTGGCAGTGGCCAGGGTGATGATCCTCTTCTTCACGGTTTCCTCCTCTATGGCGGTGCCGTCGGCCGATTCGCCGGCGGACTCTGTGCCATGACGATTCCCACCGTTTCTTGCGAGACCATTGCGGTCGGGGAAACAGTCGGAGAACTTTGATCCTGAACAATCGGTGAACATTCCGTGGTTCGGGAACCCAAACCCGCTTCGTCCCATACGATGGGGTGGTGATGGATCTCGATGTCACCACCGGCCTCGACGGGAGGCGCAAGCAGGTACTCGTCGTCGACGACGAGACGACGGTACGCGAAGTCGTGGTCGCCTACCTGGAGCGGGAAGGGTTCCGGGCCACCGAGGCCGCCGATGGCCAGATCGCCCTCGATCTCATCGCCTCCGCACCACCCGACCTCGTGGTGCTCGACGTGATGCTGCCCAAGATCGACGGGTTCTCACTGCTGTCCCGCCTCCGGCGGAATGGCGACATTCCGGTGGTGCTCCTCACCGCGAGGACGGAGGAATCCGACCGGGTGCTCGGCCTCGGTCTGGGCGCCGACGACTACGTCGTCAAACCGTTCTCCCCTCGGGAGCTGGTCGCCAGAGTCCGCAGCGTGCTCCGTCGCGCCCGACCATCGGCTCCGTCTCCGCGTATCGAGTACGAGGGCCTGGTCGTCGACGGGGCCACCCGGGAGGTAACGGTCAAAGGCGCGGCGGTGTCACTGACCCCCAAGGAATTCGACCTGCTGGCGTTCCTCGCCGGGTCGCCGCGGCAGGTGTTCTCGCGTGGGCAGCTGCTCGAGCAGGTGTGGGATTCGTCGAGCGAGTTCCAGGATCCCTCGACGGTGACCGTCCACGTCCGCCGCCTCCGTCAGAAGATCGAAGACGATCCCGACGACCCCCGCCGGATCACCACGGTGTGGGGCGTCGGCTACCGCTTCGAGCCATGAGGACCTCTCTGGCCTTCGTCGCCGCCCCGCTTGCAGGCTTCGCCGCCGCCGAGGTATTCATGCAGCCCTCGGCTTCGGCTCGCGGTGACCTCGCCATCTTCTTCGGGGTGACCGCCGTGGTCGTGGCGCTGGCGGCATGGTGGTTTGCCCGGTGGACTCGCCGGGTGTCGCGGCTCGGTCGCGCCGTCCTCGCACTCGCGGTGGCGTCGGTGTTCGGGGTGGGTGCTGCGGTGACGGCCGCCTCAGGGCTCATGTTCATCGAGGCACACGACCTGCACCTGCTGTGGATCGTCCTCGGCTTTGCGCTGTTGCTCGGGGTGGCCTTTGCCGCCGCGGTGGCGCAGCCCCTCACCGGGGATTTGGAGAGGATCGCCGAGACGGCGCGCAAGGTGGGCCACGGCGAGCTCGAGGCCCGGACCGGCGTGTCGCGTCCCGACGAGGTCGGGGTCGTGGCCGGTGCCCTCGATGAGATGTCCACCCAACTCGCCGCGGTCGAGGCCGAGCGCCTGCGGGAGCATCAAGCGCGGCAGGCGTTCCTCACCGCCATCGGCCACGACCTGAGGACGCCGCTCTCGGCGCTGCGCGCCGCCGTCGAGGCGCTCGAGGATGGCATCGTCGACGACGCCGACCGTTACCTGCGGTCGATGCGAGAGGATGTGAAGGCCCTGAGTGTGCTCGTCGACGATCTCTTCCTCCTGGCCAAGATCGAGGCGGGGCACTTCCAGCTGGAGCCGGTGCCGGTGGATCTCTCCGACCTCGCCGACGAGGCACTCGAGTCGCTGCGCCCCGTGGCCGCTCGTCGCCATGTCGAGCTCGTCCTCGACACCCCCGGTCACGTCCAGGCTCTGGGCGGGGCGGAGACCCTGAGCCGCGTGATCCGCAACCTCGTCGAGAACGCGATCAGGCACTCCCCGCCGGAGGGGAAGGTCCTGGTGCGGGTCGGATGGAACGGATCCGCCCTCGTCCAGGTCATCGACGAGGGCCCCGGCTTCCGGCCGGACTTCGTGGCCCGCGCCTTCGACAGCTTCAGCCGAGATGACGACGCCCGCGTTCGGTCGCGTGGGGGCGCCGGGCGGGCCCCGCAACGACGACTGGTGGATGGCGATCGTCGAAATCGCTGAGACCGGTGAGACGGTCGGCGACCTGGTGGTCCACCTCGAATCCGAGGGGCGGACCGCCGAGATTGGTTACACCCTCGCTTCGGCGCATTGGCGCAAGGGTTACGCCACCGAGGCGACCGCGGCATTGATCGAGTACCTCTTCGAGACGCTCGGGGTCACCCGGGTCTTCGGGATGCTGCACCCCGACAATCGTGCTTCTGCGATGGTCCTCGAACGCAGCGG
>JAUYIV010000250.1 GCA_030688105.1 Actinomycetota bacterium
GACGACCCGGTCAGATGGGATGGCTTCGCCGACGAGGCGCTGTCTTTCGTCGGTCAGCGGCCTGAGTTCGGCCCTCGGACCGACGATGCCCGGGCCATCGATCTCGCATGCCCATAATCCACGTTATGTAAAGTTGCGCCGAATCGAGCAACGGCCACCGGGGACGCCGTTGCTCCCTGCTCATCGGGAGGCTGGCTCGAAGAGCTCGATTACGTTGCCGGCCGGGTCCTCGACGAGGATCTGGCGACCGCCGCCACCCTCCACGAGGTCTCCGCGAACGGTCACGCCCTGGTCGCGCAACATCGTCACCAGACCATCCAGGTCGGCCGTCTGGATCTGGAATCGGTTCCAGCCGCCCGGAGCGGGGTTACCGCCGGCGGTGCCGGCCCCGCCGGCTCCGGGGGCGTCGAGGAGCAGGATCAAGTCATCACGACGCAAGGCTGCGAAGCCGGGGGCGGGATGCGTGGTCACCGCGAAGCCGAGTCGGTCCCGGTAGAACTCGATCGCAGCGTCGACGTCATCGACGATGTAGCGAATGTTCGCGCTCATCATGCCCTCCTGATCGGTGCTGACCGTTCCAGGATTCTGGTCCAGACGCAGATGTTCGCACTCTGATCGGGCCAGGCCGCCGAGAAGTTGGCCGTGGCCCACTCTCGGCGAAGGTCTCCGACCTCGGCCGGCTCGGCGCGGTAGATTCGCCTCCTGAGGTGACCCAGATGCGACTCATCAGCCCCGCCTTCAGTGACGGGGAGACGATCCCCACCGACTTCGTCTTCGGGACTCACGATCCGGACCAGCACATCGCCCTGGGATCGAACCGCAATCCTCCGCTCGAATGGGACGGGGTCCCCGACGGCACCAAATCCTTCGGCCTCACCCTGATCGATCACGACGTCCCCTCGAAGCCCGACGACGTCAACCAGGAGGGCCGCGAGGTGCCGCCGGACCTTCCCCGGGTCGACTTCACCCACTGGCTGCTCGTAGACCTGCCGGGTGATCGGCGCAGCATCTCTGCCGGTGGTTTCTCCGAGGGGGTCGTTCCCCGCGGGAAGAAGGGCAGTCGGGGACGACCCGCCGAGGGCGTCAACGACTACACCGGGTGGTTCGAGGGTGATCCCGAGATGGCGGGCACCTACCGAGGGTATGACGGGCCCTGTCCCCCGTGGAACGACTCCCTGGTCCATCACTACGACATCACGCTGTACGCCCTCGACCTCGAGTCGCTGGAACTCCCCGACGACTTCAACGTGATCGATGCGCGGGCAGCGATGGAGGGTCACGTACTCGCCGAGGCGACGCTGCGGGGCACCTATGCGATCAACCCGAACATTGGGCACCGCTGAGCAGCGCAATCGTTGAGGCTGGACCCGGTCTTGCGGGCGGCGGGAAGCGGGTAGCGGGTGGCGGGGCTCTACTCCCCCATCGCCTCCGTCGGTGATCGCTCCTCGGGCGTGTTGCGCAGCAGCGCTCCTCGCGTGACCGCGGGCCGTCCGCATCGCTCCCGGGCTCGATCGACGGCGGCGTCGAGCTCTCTCGCTCGGAGGTGGGACCGGGATCCGGACGTCGTGACCTGCTCCTCCTCCAGCGGCAGAACCAGTTGCAAGTGTGGCGCCTCCTCGAGCATCGACACCGAGATGCCGACGAGGGTTATCCCGCGGTTGGCCGCCCGGTCGTGGATCAGCGCATCGACCAGCTCGGCGGTGATCCGGAACAGTGGCGTCGTCTCGGCGATCGGCCCCGGCAGCACCCGCGCCCGGGTGAGCAGGCTCATGTCGTCCAAGCGCACGCGAACCGTCACCCGCCTCCCAGCGAGGTGCTTGCGGCGCATCCGGGCCCCGATCCTGTCGGCGAGTGCCAGGAGAGTGGTGTGTCGCCGGTCCGGGTCGGTGGAGTCGCCGGCGCTCTGGGCGCCCACCGAACCCGCCCGGGCCCGGCGTTCGACGGATCTGGGATCGTCGTTACGGGCGCGCTCCCAAAGGTCTGTGCCCCAGGCCTGACCGAACCATTCGACGACCGACGATTGCGGCATGGCTCGCAGCTCCCCGATGGTGTGGATCCCGTACCGAGCCAGCCGCTCCTCCCCCACCGGGCCGATCCCCCACACCATGCCGACGGGCAGCGGGTCCAGGAAGCCCTCCTCCTCGCCGGCCGGCACGACCACCAGTCCATCCGGCTTGGCCACCCTGCTGGCGATCTTCGCCAAGTGCTTGGTAGTGGCCACCCCGATGGAAATCGGCAGGCCCACCTCGGCGCGGACTCGTTCCCGAATGGTCCGGGCGATGTCCTCGGCCGGACCGAAGAGGCGCTCGCTGCCGCCTACCTCGAGGAAGGCCTCGTCGATCGAGATCGGCTCCACACGGGGCGTGAAGTCGTCGAAGATCGCCATCACCGCCCGGCTCGCCTCGACGTACGCCTCGAACCGGGCAGGGACGACGATCAGGCCAGGGCAGCGTCTCCGGGCCTCGGCGCCTCCGAGCGGGGCGCTCACCCCAAAGCGGCGGGCTTCGTACGTGGCCGCCAGCACCACTCCCCCACCGACGGCGACCGGCTTGCCCCTCAGCTCGGGCCGGTCGCGGACCTCGACGGATGCGTAGAACGCATCGAGGTCGGCATGGAGGATCGTCGCCGCGCCGCGCATGACACCAGTGTGTCACGGGCGTCTGACAGATTTGGACGCAGACCCCGCGATGGCGAGTGACGGCCACGGCGGGGTTGGGGCCCCGGCTGTGGAGGAGGGCCGACCGGCGTCTGTTCGGCCCGGAGGGCCGAAGTCGGCCCGGGAAGGAAAGGCAGGAATGTCAGACCTTGCGCATCCGATCGGACGCCAGGCCCCACTCCCATCCGCTCAGCTCGGGCGGTTCGATGCCCAGGGTGGTGAGGATCGTGGCCACCTGGCTGCGGTGCTCGGTGCCGTGGTTGAACATCTGCGTCAGGAGGACCACCGGCTCGACGTCGTACTGCTGCTTGGTGCCGACCCGGATCGGCTCGTCTGTCACGGACCCGGAGACCTCGACGAAGGCCGTGCCGGTGAGCTTCGCCAACTCGGCGAGCCGGTCGAACCCCGGCCAGGGGTCGTCCCACTTGAGCTTTGGGATCGAGTCGGCGCCAAGCCGGATGGCGTAGCCGGTCTCCGAGGAGACGATGTGCTGCAGCGTGGCTCGGATCGAGCCGTACACCCCCTCGACTGTGGCGTCGAGCTGCTCGTCGGTCAGCGCCCGGCAAGCGTCGATGAGGCGCAGGTTGGCCCATTCGTTCTGACGAAAGAAGTCGCCAGGGAGTTCAGGCATGGAGGGAGAATACGGGATTGGTGTACCCCTGGCCGGCGGTCAAGCCCCTTCCGATCAGACAGCAGTAGGCGTATAGTTATGCGCATGCCCAGGATTCAGGTCTATCTCCCTGACGATCTCTATGAAGCTGTCAAGGGCCGCGGGCTGCCGGCCTCGGAACTCCTCCAGCGAGCGGTCCGGGTGGAACTGAAGCGCCTGGAGCTGCTCGAAGCCGCCGACGGCTACCTCGCAGAATTGCTCGCCGAGGTCGGTGAGCCCACAGCCGAGCAGGTGACCGAGGCGCACGCTCTCGCCGACCGATTGAGTCGTGGGGCCGAGCGAGCCGCAGGCTGACGGTGCTCGTTCTCGACTCGGGCGGGATCTCGCGACTATCGGAGCGATCACGAAGTGCTGCCGCCCTCCTTGCGGCATTGCGATCCAAGGGTCTGTGGCCCCCGATAGTGCCCTCACCCGTCCTGATCGAGGCTCTCCAGCGCGACTCAGCCAAGGACGCGAGCGCCAACCGGCTCTTGAAGGCATGCGATGTCATCGAGGAGATCCCGCAATCCCTGGCTCGTCGAGCGGCCGAGCTGCGCACCCTGGCAAGACGGGGATCCGCGATCGACGCCCTCGTAGTAGCCGCCGCCGAACCCGGAGGGTCGGTCCTGACCGCCGACACCGCCGATTTGTGGGCGCTCGCAAGGCATGCCCATGACGTGGTGGTGGAATCCGCTTGATCGCTGGTGGATCGAATGAGGGGCGACCTTTCCACGGCAGGAGGCTCGGCCCCTCGGCACCCCTGTCTAGACCTCCCGGCGATCCCCCTCGCCCTCCAGAGCACGGTCTCTCGGGGCACCCGAGGCAAGGCTTCGATCAGGATGGTGGTGGTTCGTACCTGAACACCGCAGTGAACGAGATCGTGTCCTCGCTGCGGATATCGGCGACACCTTCGCAAATGACATGACCCGCGAAGTAAGGCGTGGCGATCACGAGTCCGGCGGCGCCGGTGGGGGTCAGGTCGAGGATGTATCCCGACCGGGACAACTCGAGTGCGCACTCTCCAGATTTGGCCACGAACGAGTGGCCATCGATCGTGAAGACGACCGTCATGGCTGCGGTGCGGAGGGGACCCGCCACCGCCTCCTCCGCGACCACGGACAATGCCCCGCCGCCACGGCTGTAACTCGCATGGATGTCCACGGGCCCGTCGGGAACGAAGGCATCGGTCTCTGGCCCGGCCGGCACCCAGACATAGGGCACGGTCACCCGGTCGAGCACCGAGCGTCCGTGGAATGCGCCCGACCACTCGATGACTGCCGCATCGGTGAGAGCGACGAGGTCGACACGGAGGTCGTCAAGAAGCGCGGTTTCCGATTCTTCCCGTTCAGCGACCAACTGGGCAAGACTCGATCCAAACGATGGCAGGAACATCCGACCCACCACGTACACGAGCGAGAACACCACCCCAAAACCGACCAGAGCAATGCGCACGTCACGACCGAAGAGCTGTCGAGTCGTCATCTGAGCCCGCCTCGGAGTGTGAGTACCGCTCTCAAGTTCGCCTCACCGCTGCGCGACTCCTCCACATGTGAGCGTACCGTCCCTCTGTCTCATGGAACCGGTGTGCTGAGATGGGATCGAGTCCCTTGCCACCCCTCCAGAAACACTCCACTCCGACCCTTGTCTTCGCTGTCGTGGTCGAGTGCGTAGCGGCGGTGGTAGGCATGTAGTCCTACCACTGGTAGGATCACAGTATGAAACTGAGTGTGAGCCTTCCTGACGAAGACGTCGAGTTCCTCGACCGGTATGCACGGTCCCAGGGCTACGAATCGCGGTCGGCTGTCGTCCACAGAGCGGTTCGTCTCCTCCAGTCGGCGGAACTCGGGAGTGACTACCTCGAGGCCTGGGAGGAATGGTCGGGTTCGAAGGTCGCCGACGAGTGGGAGACCACGGTCGGCGACGGGCTGGCCGGCGTCTGATGCTGCGAGGTGAGATCCGATCAGTGGATTTGGCTCCAGCTCGGACCGGAGAAGCCGACAAGCGACGACCCGCGTTGGTGGTGTCGAATGATGGAGCCAACGCGGCGGCTGCCAGGCTGGGGCGCGGTGTTGTCACCGTGGTTCCCGTCACCTCAAACGTCGAGCGCGTCTTCCCGTTCCAGGTGCTCCTACCGGCCAAGGAATCCGGCCTGCCGCGGGATTCGAAGGCGCAGGCCG
>JAUYIV010000253.1 GCA_030688105.1 Actinomycetota bacterium
GCTGGAACTCCGCACGCGAGAACCCCTGTCCATAGAGGTGGCTTTCAGGCTGCCACCGAGCGGTCGGATCTGGCCCTGAACGGATAGCTTCGAAGAGAAGGGCACGCATCTCCGCCCTCAGGCGGGGCCTTCTGCCTCGAGGTCGGCGATCGCCTGGAGTGGGCCGGGGCCGAGGGCCGCAGACAGCCGCTCCCATCCCGAGCGGGACACCGCACCCGAGGCGTCGATCTCATCTGCGGCAATGCCCACCGCATCGGGGAACCGGGAGTAGATGCCGGCCTGATCGAGCTCCGCCGCCCGGGCCGCCGCCTGGCGAGCCCGCTCCGAATCTGCCGACTGGAGCGCCTGGAGCGCCTGCTCGGCAGCCGTCAACGCACGTCGCTGCTGGTGGCCGTCCGTCATGAATCGCGACGCTAGGCGGAGACTCGCGGCTCTGCCGGTCAGCCCCGGCTCTCGATGGCAGCCACGACCGCACCCATGAACTCCCGGCCGAGCGCGCCGTCGACGACCCGGTGGTCGTACGAGAGGGAAAGTGGCATCTCCCGGCCGATCGTCACCTTCCCGGAGCGAACCACAGGGCGTTCGGCGGCGCGGCCGACCGACAGGATCGCAGTGGTGCCGTAGGGGACGATTGGGGTGCCGTAGCCGCCGCCGACGGCGCCGATGTTCGAGATCGTGAAGGTGGCCCCGCGTAGGTCGATGGGGGCCGCCGTTCGTTCCCGAGCCGCCGCGGCGAGGCGGACGATGTCCTCGGCGAGATCCTCGACGCTACGGCCCACCACGCCGCGCACCACGGCCACCACCAGGCCCTCGGGCGCTTCCACGGCGAAGCCGAGGTCGTAGTACTTGCGAAGGACGAGCGTCTCCCCGTCGACCGATGCGTTGAAGGCGGGGTACTGCTCCAGGAGCGGCGCAACCGCCGACATGAGGATCGCCTCGAGGGGGATCGGGTTGCCGGTCCGCTCCGCGAGGCGGGACCTCTCGTCGAGGATTCCCCCGGCGTCGGCGCCGGCGAAGGTGGTGACGTGGGGGATCTCTTGCCACGAGCGGCTGAGGTTGCGGGCGATGGTGAGGCGTGTCGGCGACATCCTGACTCGTTCGACCGGCCCGGCCCCGGTGGCGGCACCCTCGACGTCTTCCCGGGTCACCCGGCCTCCGGGCCCGGTCCCGGTGACGGTCCGCAGATCGACCCCCATCGAGGCCGCCAGCCGGCGGACCAGCGGGAGAGCCGGCGCCTCGCCGGACGCCGCGGCCTCCGGTGCCTCCTCCAGCGTCCCCACGATCGGAGCCGCCGGCGTTGCCGGCGGAGGTGTGCTGGCAGATGGCCGCCACTTCTCCCCGGGTTCGCCGAGAACGACGAGGATCGCCCCCACGGGGATGGTGGCCCCCTCGGGCCCACCGTGGTGGAGGACCGTCCCCGCCCGGGGGGCGGGGATGTCGACGACGGCCTTGTCGGTCTCGATCTCGACGATCGGCTGGTCGGCGGTCACCTGCTCGCCCACCGGAGCGAGCCATCGCACGATGGTCGCCTCGGTGAGACCTTCGCCGATGTCGGGGAGCCGAAACTCGAACGCCATCAGCCCTCCAGTGCCCGACGGGCGGCGGCGACGATCCGGTCGGGGCCGGGGATGTAGTGATGCTCGGTCCGCTTGAGCGGAACCACCGTGTCCCACCCCGTCACCCGCTCGACCGGAGCCAGCAGCGAGTACAGAGCGCCTTCCTGGACGATGGCAGCCACCTCCGATGCGATGCTCGCGGTCCGGTGGCTCTCGACGGCGACGACCACCCGGCCCGTCTTTCGGGCCGAGTGGATGACCGCCTGGTGATCGAGGGGCGACAGCGTCCGCAGGTCGATGATCTCTGCGGAGACCCCATCGTCGGCGAGGGCATCGGCGGCCCGGCCGGCGTCGCGCAGCACGGCCCCGTAGGAGACCAGGCTCACGTCGCTCCCTTCGCGGACGACCTTGGCCTCGCCGATCGGCACGGTGTGCTGCCCTGCGGGCACCTCCTCCTTGATGGCCCGGTAGACCCGGATCGGCTCGAGGAACACCACGGGATCGGGATCGGCGATCGCGGAGAGCAGCAGGCCCTTGGCGTCGGCCGGGGTGGCCGGCACCACCACCTTGATCCCGGGGGTGTGTGCGAAGATCGCCTCGGACGACTCACTGTGATGCTCGGCGGCGCCGATGCCGCCGCCGAAGGGGATTCGCACCACCAGGGGGGCGGTGAAGCGATGATTCGACCGGTTGCGGATGCGGCCCACGTGGCTGATGATCTGGTCGACCGCCGGATAGGCGAACCCGAGGAACTGGATCTCGGCGACCGGTCGCAGCCCGGCGACGGCCATGCCGAGGGCGGCGCCGACGATCCCCGACTCGGCGACGGGGGTGTCGATCACCCGGGTGGCGCCGTAGCGTTCCTGAAGACCGTCGGTCACCCGGAACACCCCTCCGGTCCGGCCGACGTCCTCCCCGAGGATCACCACTCGATCATCGGCGGCAAGGGCGGTGTCGAGAGCGTCGTTCAGCGCCTGCGCCATGTTCATCTCGCTCATTCCGTGGCCTCCCCCAACATTCGCCGTTGTGCCTCGAGAGCGCCGGTCGGCTTGGCGAACATCCGGTCGAGCATCCCGTCGGCCGCGAACGGCTCCAGGGCCTCGGCCCGCTCCACGGCCGCCTCGATGTCGGCGGCGGCAGCCTCCAAGACCTTTCCCTCCCAATCCTCGCTCCAGGCATCGGAGGCGCTCAGATACCCGCGAACTCGATCGATCGGGTCCCGGTGGCGCCACTCCCCGACGTCGTCATCAGGGCGATACCGCCCGGCGTCGTCGGCGGTGGTATGCGGGGCCATCCGGTAGGTGACCGCCTCGATGAGCGTCGGCCCGCCGCCGGCGCGGGCGCGACCCACTGCCTCCCTGGTGGTGGCGAGCACCGCGAACAGGTCGTTGCCGTCGACCAGCAGCCCGGGCATGCCGTAGGCATCGGCCTTCTGGGCGATGGTCTCGGAGGCGGTCTGGCGGGCGCGGCTCATCGAGATCGCCCAGCCGTTGTTCTCGCAAACGAAGATCGTCGGCGTCGAGTAGACCGCGGCGAAGTTCATCGCCTCGTGGAAGTCGCCCTCGGAGGTCGCCCCGTCCCCGAAGAGGGTGAGGGCCACCCGATCCGTGCCGAGGATGCTCTCGGCCCAGGCGAGGCCGACTGCATGGATCATGTGGCCGCCGACGGTGATCGTGGGCGGAAGCACGTTGACGCCCGCAGGCGGCGCCCCCCCGCGCTCGTCGCCCATCCGGCCAAGGAGCAACGCCTCCCAGGGATACCCCTGCATCCACATGGCGGCGGCGTCCCGATAGGTAGCCACCATCCAATCATCGGGCTGGAGCGCAGCCGCGCTCCCGACCTGTGCCGCCTCCTGGCCTTCGAAAGGCGCGTACGTGGCGAGCCGACCCTGCCTCTGAAGCGTCGTCCCTT
>JAUYIV010000261.1 GCA_030688105.1 Actinomycetota bacterium
AAGCTTCGTCATCCTTCCTGCGCCCGCGATTTGGAAGAGTTGTTGTAGCAGGCCCGTCCCTGCTTGCCCCCACCGCCCGGGTCGTCGATCTAGTCTGTGGGCGATGGATCCAGAGATCATTCAGGCGTTCGTCACGATCGCATTTGTAGGCGGGTTCGGCGGCCTGATCGGCGGCTTCTTCGGTGGCAAGACGCGCCTGCTCGGCGCCATTCTTCTCGGGATGATCGGGGGCATATCGGCGTCTGCCATCGCCCGCATCGCCGGCTTCCCGGGGGGCTTCACCGTCGGCGACGGGTTCTCCCTCCTCTGGTCGCTGGGGGGAGGCCTGGTGCTCGGCTTCGTCATCAGCCGCTCAACGGTCTGATACTTCAACGACGCAGCCCGATCGGGTCAGCCGATGGCGCCAGCCTCGGCCATATTGAGTTCTATCAGCGCGTTCATCTCCACTGCGTACTCCATCGGCAGCTCCCTTACGATCGGCTCGATGAAACCGGCCACGATCATCGACGTGGCCTGCTCCTCGGTGAGGCCGCGGCTCATCAGATAGAACATCTGCTCTTCGCCGACCTTCGACACGGTGGCTTCATGACCAATCTCGGCGTCGTTCTCCTCGATTTCCATGTAGGGATAGGTGTCGGAGCGAGACTTGTCGTCCAGGATTAGGGCATCGCAGCGCACGAAGCTCTTGGCGTTCTTAGCCCCCGGCTCTACCCGGACCAAACCTCGATAACCAGCCCGGCCGCCATGTTTGGAGATCGACTTGGAGATGATCGTCGAAGTCGTGTTGGGAGCCGCATGCACCATCTTGGCCCCAGCATCCTGATGCTGGCCTTTGCCGGCATAGGCGATGGACAACACCTCACCATGAGCGCCCGGCTCCATCAGCCACACTGCCGGATACTTCATGGTGAGACGAGACCCGATGTTGCCGTCGATCCAATCCATGGTGGCGTCGGCGTAGGCCGCCGCCCACTTGGTGACCAGGTTGAAGACGTTGTTCGACCAGTTCTGGATGGTCGTGTAGCGGCAGCGGCCGCCTTCCTTGACCACGATCTCGACGACCGCCGAATGGAGCGAGTCGGTCGAATAGGTCGGCGCCGAGCAGCCCTCGACGTAATGGCAGTAGGCGCCCTCGTCGACGATGATCAGCGTCCGCTCGAACTGCCCCATGTTCTCGGCATTGATCCGGAAATAGGCCTGGAGCGGCTGGTCGACGTGCACCCCGGGCGGCACGTAGATGAACGATCCGCCCGACCACACCGCCGAGTTGAGGGCGGCAAACTTGTTGTCGTTGGGCGGGATGATCGTCCCCAAGTACTCCTTGACGATCTCCGGGTACTCGCGCAGCGCGGTGTCCATGTCGCAGAAGAGAACGCCGAGGCCTTCGAGGTCCTCGCGGTTGCGGTGGTACACCATCTCGGACTCATACTGCGCGCTGACCCCGGCGAGATACTTGCGCTCGGCCTCCGGGATGCCCAGCTTCTCGTAGGTGTCCTTGATCGACGCGGGGACCATGTCCCAGTCCTTGACCTGGCCCTCGGTCGGCTTGATGTAGTAGTAGATGTCATCGAAGTCGATGGTGTCGAGGAGACCGCCGCCACCCCATTTGGGGACCGGCTTGCGGAGGAACCGCTGATACGCCTTGAGGCGGAACTGGAGCATCCACTCGGGCTCCTTCTTCATCGCGGACATGGCGCGGATGAGGTCCTCGTTGAGCCCCTTCTCGGGCTTGAACACGTAATCGGCCTCGGTGTCTGCCCAGCCCAGCTGGTACTTGCCGAGATCGATGTCGACCTTCGCCATGGACTTTCCCCTCCAGCGGTATGTCTCGCGACTCGAAGCCGATGGTAGCCAGCGGGCACGACGGCCCCGAATCCCGCTCTGTATGCCCGGACCGACCCCCGGAGAAGGGGCCGATCCGGGGCTTCAAAAAGAGCGGTGCGCCGGAAACGGTGTGGGGAGTGGGGGGAAGACCGACCCGTGTCCGGCGCCCCGCTACGACCATTACAACACGAATCGCGGGCTAATCGTTCCCGACACGGGGAAATATCGAACCTCTGTTCGACCGTAGACGGTTCCTATCGTGGCGCCATGCCGGTGATCGTGGTCGGCGCCGATTCGCCGCTGGGGGCGGCAATCGCCCACACCCTGCGTGGCCGCTCGGGAGAGCGACGAGCGTTCGTAAGCGATCCCACGGTGGCGGAGAGGCTCCGCGCCGACGGGTTCAAGGTCGCGGTCGGGGACGTCAGCGACGCGAGTCATGTCGAATGGGCTTCCCTGGGTTGTTTCACCGCCGTGCTCGTGTGCCAGGCGGCTTCCGACGGACGAGAGATCGCGTTCGCCGACGGGCCGGGGGCAGTGATCGATGGCTGGCTCCGGGCGATCCGAGAGGCCGAGGTGGCGCGGGTGATAGTCGTGGGACCCGATCAGGGGGCTCATCCCGAGGTCGAGTGGGCGGTGGTGGATCCGGCAGGACGATCGCCCGCAGATGTGGCGGCGGCGGTGGCGCGGCTCGACGATGCGGCGCGCATCTGAGGGGTCTCGCTTTGCTCGGCCGCGATTGGCAATAGGCGATTGGCGATCGGCAACCACGAAGGGCTCGGCCGCGATGAGTGTTTGACCCTGGACAACGCTCCGCTCTTGACGCGGATTCGACTGGCTACCCTTGATCGCTCGGGACCACATTCCGCTTCGGAGACAGCATGGCCAAACAGGACGACGTCGTACGCGTGCAGGGAACGGTTCTCGAGACCCTTCCTAACGCGATGTTCAAGGTCGAGATCGAGGGCGGTCTCGAAGTCCTGGCGCGCGCCTCGGGCAAGATGCGCCGCGGCCGCTATATCCGCATCCTCCCCGGCGACAAGGTCGACATCGACCTCTCCATCTACGACCCGAGCCGGGGCCGCATCGTCTGGCGCTATCGGACCTGAGGTCGGCCGGCTTCGCCGGCCTTCGCAATTCGCAATTCGCAATTCGCAATTCGCCGACGATGATCCACGTCATGCCCGAGCGGCAGCCGATTGCGGTTCGACCCCACATGCCCGGATACGGGGTACCCGCGTCCCCGGATGGTCTTCTCCCCTGGTCCTGGGCCGAGGAGCGTCTGGTCCGGTCGCGCAATTACTGGATCGTCACCGCCGACGGCCAGGGTCGTCCCCATGCCCTCCCCGTTTGGGGGATCTGGTCGCCCGGTGACTCGGTGCTCTGGTTCAGTGCCGCCGCAGGTTCGAGGAAGGCCCGCAACCTGGCAGTAAACCCGCAGATGGCGGCGACGACCGAGGCCTCCGTGGAGGTCGTCTCGGTCGAGGGCCGGGGGGCGCCGATCGCCGACCCCGACC
>JAUYIV010000275.1 GCA_030688105.1 Actinomycetota bacterium
GGCCTTCGGGTCGGCACAGAATCCGGCTTACAGGCGGACTCGACGAAGCGTGAGGGCCCCTTCGGGGGCCCTCACCGCGCCCAAACCCGACTGAAGCCGCGCCGGCCTCCCTCGGAACCACGCGGGCAGTAGAACCCGCGCCCCGGTCGGTCGGCCCAACACCACACATCGGCATCATCAGCGAAGACGTCTGCGCAAATAACCGCCCCGCCTTCGGCGAGATCGCTAGGTTCCGACCAGAGGGTTTACGGTCGAGCGTGGGAAGAGCTTCCCTGGCTCGAGGTGTGCGGCAAACGGAGCGACTTCGCCAAGGAAGGAATTTCCGAACGCGGTCCGAGGTTTGCCTCGGAAACCCGGCCGGGTAGCACAGCGGCGGGAGGGGTTAATGGCACAGACCACATGGTCCGACTCGGAGTTCCGCAGGACCTTCCTCGAGGGTCTCTCGGCGCTCACGGACGGCAATCGCGATCACAGGCAGAGACATGCTGGTCGCGCCCTCATCGCCGGGTTCACCGTCGCGCTTGGAGTGGCGATAGCGGTCGCCTTGTTCTGAAGCGGCGTCGAGGCGCTGGGCACGCCCCGCCTCACTGGTTCTCGATCTCGCCGGTCTCTATCGTCTCACCCGAATCCGAGGCGACGGTGACGATCGCGTCGTCCTCCGGAGTCATCGAGGAGATGGAAGTGACCGATGAGTCCACGGGCCGTCCCGGCATCGGGCGCCTGCTCTACGAGAGCATCCTCGGGCTCGCCGCAGGATTCTCCGTCGGATGGTTCACCTGGCTGATCGCCGACCGTCTCACCGACCAGACCCTGGCACTCTGGCCGTTCGCGGTGGGTGGCATCGTCCTCGGGGTGACGGTCGTGCGCTACATCTCCACCCGGAGAACGGGCCGGGGTTCGGTCCACCTCTTGTGGATACCCGTCGTCCTGTTCGTCATCCTCATGTCGATGATCGTGCTGGCGCTGCGCGCATTCGAGTGATCACGCGCGAAGGGCGCCCCGAGGGGCGCCCCTCCCGCGGCGCTACATCATCCTCGGTATGTCGTCGCGGAGATCGGTGTCTCCGGTGACCATCACCTTGTAGAGGACCCAGGCGATCACCGCTCCCACCGCGGGGCCGGCGAGGTAGATCCAGATGTCTCCCCACTCCCCACTCACCAGCGCCGGTGCGAACGACCGGGCCGGATTGACCGACGCGCCGGTGAACGCCACCCCGATGAGATGGACCGCAGTCAGTGTGAGGGCGATGGCCAGGTAGGCCGTCGACGACCCCCCTTTGGCGACCACGAGGATGACCAGCACGAACACCGCAGTGAGGATCGCCTCGCCGAGGAAACCCCCGAAGGAGCTCACATAGGCCTCGTTGACCCTCGTGATCGTCCCGGCGATCGCATCCTGGTTGATGATCCCCGCCAGAGCCAAGCTGGCGATCACCGCGCCGACTACCTGCGACGCCCAATAGAACAGCATGTCGGTCATCGACATGCGCTTGTCGAGGTACATCGCGAGGGAAACCGCCGGGTTGAAGTGCCCGCCAGAGATCCGGCCGACCGTGTACAGCCCGGCCAGCAACGCGAGACCGAACGCCAGCGACACGTGCACCACGATGGCGCCACCGGAGAGCGAAGCCGCCAGGATCGCTCCGGTACCCACACCGACGAGCACGAACGTCCCGTATGCCTCGGCGGCATACTTCTGCCAGTCCTTCACGCAGGACCTCCCTTCTGTCTTCCGTCCTGCCTCCCGCGAGCCCTGCCCACGACGCCCGATGACGAGCGCCCCGCGAGACTACGCGAACATGACGGGGGCGATCCGTCCGAAGAGAGGCGTGCCGGGATGACCGACTTCTACTACTTCTGCGGCCACGAACAGTGGCAGCCGGAGGACCTCGTCCGGCACGGCGCCCTTGCCGAGTCGGTCGGCTTCGACGGCCTCCTCGTCTCGGAGCATTTCCATCCGTGGGTCGACGACCATTCCGCCGCCGGCTACGCCTTTGCCACGATCGGCGCCATGGCGCAGGCGACCAATCGAGTCCGCATCGCCACCGGAGTGACCACTCCCCTGTTTCGGTACCACCCCGGCGTCGTCGCCCAGGCGGCAGCCACCCTCGACCGCCTCAGCGGCGGTCGCTTCGACCTCGGAGTGGGCACCGGGGAGAACATCAACGAGGGCCCGTTGGGATACGCCTTCCCCGGATACGCGGAGAGGGCCGCCCGGATGCGCGAGGCGCTCCAGATCATGCGACGACTCCTCGACGGCGAGAAGCTGACCTTCCAGGGTGAGTACTACCAAACCGACCGCGCCCGTCTCTACAGCCCGCCGGTGGGCCGGGTGCGGATCTGGCTGGCCGCGGGCGGGCCCAAGTCGTCTGCGCTGGCGGCGGAGCTCGCCGACGGGATCATCACCAGCGTCAAGGTGCCCGCCGATACGATCGAGAACGTGATCGAACCGGCCGGCGCCGCCGCGGCCGCGGTGGGCCGTGAGCCCCCGCTGATCATCGCCACCCGCTGGGCGATCCACGCCGCCGACCAGGACGAGGCGTGGATGGCTCTGCAGGCCTGGCGGGGGCTGCGCGCCCCCGGCCGTCTGGAGGCCGTCGACCCCCAGGAGTTACGCGAGAAGGCGGACCAGCTCCCGCGCGATGACGTCCTCGGGCGTTACTCGATCGTTCCCGACGTCGACGCGCTCGTCGAGACCTACCGACCCCTGGTCGAGGAGGTCGGTGCCGACGCGGTCACCTTCCAGGTGGCCTCACTCGATCAGGAGGCCACGATCCGGCTGATCGGCGAAGAGGTGATCCCGCGGTTGCGGTGAGCGGAAGGCCCTTCGGCCGACTCACCAGAGGCACGACCGGCGACCGGCAACCGGCGACGGGCGACGGGCGACGGGACCAAGAGCCAAGAGTCAAGAGCCAAGACTTCTCTGGTCTTGATTCTTGATTCTTGATTCTTGATTCTTGATTCTTGATTCTTGATTCTTGATTCTTGATTCTTGACTCTTCGACGGGCAACGCATCACCGGCGAGGCGCCAGGTCGCCCAGGCCGTCCCGCACCGCCTGCAGGTCGCCGATCACATTGAGTGCGCCGATGTCCACCCCGGCCTCGGCGTACTCGTCCAGCCGGGACCTGACCTCGGCGGGGCCGCCGACCAGGCTCACCCCGTCGACGATCGCATCGGTGAAGGCCGCGGCCACCGCACCTCGATCACCGGCCGCGAAGGCCTCCGAGATGCCGGCCGCCTCCGTCTCGTGCCCGAGCCAGCGCAGGAAACGGTTGTACACCGGCTGGACGAAGTACGGCCCGAAACCCTCCCTGATCAGGCCCCGTCCCGACTCGACGTCGTCGGTCAGGACGATGTGGAATCGTGCCATCACCCGGAAGTGGTCGGGGAGCTCCCGGCCCGCCGCCTCGGCGCCGCGGCGCACCTCGGCCAGCTGGCGGGGCACCGCTCCGGGCGGCATCAGGTTGAGGCAGACACCATCGCCGACCGCGCCGGCGAGACGCAGCATGCGCGGTCCCAAGGCGCCCACGAACACTCGCACCCTCCCCATCGGCCGAGACGCCAGGCGGAAACGATCCACCGACACGTGGCTTCCGTCATATCCGCGCTCCCCACCCAGGAGCGCCCGGGTCGCCTCCACCGACTCGCGCACCCTGGCCAGGGGC
>JAUYIV010000276.1 GCA_030688105.1 Actinomycetota bacterium
TGTCGGCGTCGACCGCCGCCACCGCCGCCACCGGTTCCCCGATGTACCTCACCCGGTCCACGGCGAGGGTGTGCTCGTCCTGGCTCACCGGAAGGATCCCGTAGGCGACCGGCAGGTCGGTCCCGGTGAGCACCGCCGCCACGCCCTCGAGGCTCCGGGCTCGGGTGGCATCGATGCGGATGATGCGGGCGTGCCCGTGGGGACTGCGCAGCAACCGGCCCACCAACATCCCCGGAAGAGCGATGTCGTCGGCGAACACCGTGCGTCCCGTGACCTGGGAACCGGCGTCCACGCGAGGCCGGCGGGTCCCCACCACCGAGAACTCGTGGCCGATCATGGCGCCCCACCCGCGGCCTGCCGCACCGCCTCGAGGATCTTGGCATAGCCGGTGCACCGGCACAGGTTGCCGGAGAGGGCATCGCGAATCTCTTCGGTGGAAGGGTCGGGGACGCTTTCGAGAAGCGCGGCCGCCGCCATCAACATGCCCGGGGTGCAGTAGCCACACTGGGCAGCCCCCAATCGAGCGAAGGACTCCTGCAGCGGGTGGAGCACTCCGTCGGACTCGAGGCCCTCGACGGTCTGGATGGCTCGGCCGGCGACGCTCCCGATCAGAGTGAGGCATGAGAGCACCGGCGTGCCGTCCACCAGCACCGTGCATGCACCGCACTCCCCCAGCTCGCAACCGTGCTTGGTGCCGGTGAGGCGAAGGTCTTCGCGGAGCACCTCGAGGAGGGTGCGGTGGTCGGAGACCACCAGGTGGTGCTTCTGCCCGTTCACCGACAGGGTCTGCACCTGGTCGATCATGACGGGGAGTCGCCGGGGCCCCGTGCCCGGACGAACACCTGCCCTTCGGCCAGGCGGCGGGCGGTGCGATCGTATGAGGCCTGATCCACCCGCCAGGCGGTGCCGACCGGGCTCACCCTCCCCACCACCTCCATGACACCCGAGGTGTGGCCGATCCGCAGCAACCCGTCGCCGGGCCGGGTGACGTCGGCCACGGTGGTGCCCGGGATGCGGGCCGCCACCGCGGTGCAGGCGCCCACCGTCCCGGGATAGGCCTTGTGGAGCATCGGGGGTCGCCCCCCGATCACCCGCGCCACCAGGTCGACCTCGTCCGCACTCACCCGCTGGCCCGAGGCGAACCCGACGTAGGTGTCCGGGGGGGCGACCATGGTCGGTATCGGGGTGAGCCCGTCCCCATCTACGCCCACCAGCCTCGCCGCCGCCTCCTTGACTGCCATCACGGCCTTCATGTCGTCGATGTCGCCCGGGCCCTCGATGCCGGTCATGCCGACCGATGATGCCGCCACGAAGACACAGAGATTGGCCAGGTCGACGATGGAGGCGTCGATCGACCCGAACGCGGTGTCGAGGATGTCGCGGGTGTTGCCGGTGGGGAGCAGCGCGCCGGTGATCCCGCCACCGGTGGCCCGGTAGTCGAGAGCGATCGGCGCCCCGGTCCCGGGCACCCCGTCGATGCCGAGGTCGCCCGCCACCGCGGCGACGCCATCGCGCACCGGGACTCGGGCAACGAGAATGCGGGAGGTGTTGGTGTTGTGGATCCTCACCAGGGTCACCGGTTCCACGACCTCGAGGAGGCCCACATCGACCGCGTAGGCGCCGACCGCCGCCGAGATGTTCCCGCAGTTGATGTCGTAATCCACCACCGGCTCGGTGATGCTGACCTGAGCGAAGGTGTAATCCAGATCGGCGTCGGGCACCGATGGCGGGCCGATGATGGCCAGCTTGCTGGTGAGGATGTCGGCACCGCCCAGGCCATCCACCTGCCGGGGATCGGGACTACCCATGATCTCGAGGATGAGGCGGTCACGCTCCGCCCCGGCGGCGGGCAGGTCGGCCGCCTCGAGGAACACGGCCTTGCTGGTTCCGCCGCGCATCAGGACGAAGGGGAGAGCGCGCTGCTCGCCCCGGCCCGTCACCTCACCAGTACTTGCACCGTGCACGCCGCCCCCTCGATGCCGACCGCCTTGCCGCCCCGACAGTGGGCGAGGCCCACGCGGGCGCCCTCGATCTGCCTTTCGCCCGCCTCGCCGCGCAGCTGCCGAACCAGTTCGACCACCTGGGCAACTCCGGTCCCGCCGAGCGGATGCCCCTTGCCGAGCAGCCCTCCGCTGGGATTGATGGGCAGCCGGCCGCCGATGTCGGCCTCGCCCCGCTCGACGGCCGCCGGGTACTCGCCCTGGCCGAACAGACCGAGACCCTCCACCCGCAGCACCTCGGCGATGGTGAAACAGTCGTGGACCTCGGCGAAGCCGACGTCCTCGGGCCCGATCCCGGCGCGTTCGTAGGCCGCCTCCGCGGTCTTGCGGGTGAGCGGTTCGAAGGTCATCGAGGTGGGCTCGGTGTCCACCGATCCGGTGAAGAGCGACGAGGCGGCGAGACGCACCGCCCGCCCGTTGCCCAGCCGCTTCAGCATGCGGTCGCTGACCAGGATGGCGGCGGCGGCCCCGTCGGTGACCGGGGAGCAGTCGAAGACGTTGAGCGGGTCGGCGATCGGGCGCGACTCCAGCACCTCCTCGACGGTGATCTCCTTGCGGAAGTGGGCCAGCGGGTTGGAGGCGGCGTGGCGCCGGTTCTTCACCGCCACCAGGGCCAGCTGCTCCCGGGTCATCCCGAACTCCTCCATGTAGCGGCGGGCCCGCATCGCGTAGACCGCCGGCATGGTGGCCCCGACTGCGGCCTCGGGATCGCTGGGATCGGGGGTGAGGGCTCCGGTGAAGCGGGTGGTGAGGTGCTCGGTCCCGATCGCCGCCACGACGTCGTGCTCCCCGGCCCGGATCGCCAGTGAGGCTTCGCGGATGGCGGTGGCTCCGCTGCTGCAGGCGTTCTCGACGTTGGAGAGGGGAAGGCCGGCCATGCCCACCTGGGCCAGGATGCGCTGGCCGGTGACCATGCCCTGGAAGACGTGGCCGCAATATGCCCCCTCGATCGCCCGCGGATCGATCCCGGAGTCGGCGATCGCCTCCAGCAGGGCCTCGGCGCCCAGATCGGCGGCATCCCGGTCGGGATGCTTTCCGAACCGGGTCATCCCGACCCCGATCACGTGCACGGTGGTCATCGATCGCCCCTCCCAGCCAGCGGTCGGAAGCGGTAGCCCAGCAGCGGGGCTCCCTCCGGGCTGGTGCCGAACTCCTCGACCGCCAGTTCCAGGTCCATGCCGATCTTCACGTCGTCCGGCTCGCACCCGCTGATCTGGCTCATGATGCGGACCCCCTCGGGGAGATCGACGTAGCCCAGCACGTACGGGACCGGGAACGCCGGCGTCGACTGCCGGACCACCGAGAAGGTATAGAGCGTCCCCGTAGTAGAGAAGCGGATCGTCTCGAGATCGGTCCCGAGGCATCCCGAACACGCTGCTCGAACCGGGAAGAAGGGCGCACCACAGCCGCGGCATCTGCTCCCGAGCAGCCGGCCGGTGCCGTCGGCCAGCACCTCGAACTCCCTGGGCCGGAACGAGATCGGAGCGCTCGTCTGATCGGTCACCGTCACCGTTGCCTCCTCGATCGTTCCCTGCGGGCCCGACTCACCGGGCTGGTCGGCGGTTCAAGGGCCAGGCGGCGTGCCGGCGAGCCCGCCAGCCGTCCGGCCGTTCGGTCGAAACAGTTTCCCTGGCCAAGCGCCGGGCAGTCAATGGGCCGAACGGCCCATTTCGCCGATGCGTCCAACCCATGAGACTGCCCATGGGACGGATCGCCGGGAACCCGGTGATGCGTTCGCACCACGGGAATGACGCGGGCGGCGGATTGTCCCCGGGCCCCCCCTTTGGGAGGCTCTATCCAACCGAACGGCCGGACGGGACGCCGACGGAGGACGCGATGGCACGGACGGAGGACGCGATGGCCGACCAGCAGAACCTTCGAGATCGGGAGGCCGAGCTCTTCCACGACTGGAACACGATCGGGGAAGACGCCGCGAATCGGCCGGTCCGTGTCGAGCTCGACGACGAGAGCCTGCGCGACGGGCTGCAGGGCCCGTCGGTGCATCAGCCGACCCTCGATCAGAAGCTGGAGATCCTCCACGCCATGGCGCCCCTGGGGATCCGCTTCGCCGACATCGGCTACCCCGCAGCCAGCCCGGTGATGTTCGGCGACGTCGTCGGCCTGGCACGCGAGATCGCGGAGAGCGGCCTCGACATCGAGGCCAACTGCGCCGCCCGCTCCCACAAGAACGACATCCTCCCGATCGCCGAGGCCCAGCAGCAGTCGGGGGTCCCCATCGAAGCGTCGATCTTCCTGGGCTCGAGCCCCATCCGACAGTACGTCGAAGGATGGGACCTGGCGTTCCTGCTCCGCACGACGGAGGACGCGGTGCGGCTGGCACGGAGCGAGGGGCTCGAGGTGATGTTCGTCACCGAGGACACCACCCGGGCCGATCCCGAGGTCCTCCGTCAGTTGTACACCGTGGCCATCGAGTCGGGAGCGAGGCGCATCTGCCTCGCCGACACCGTGGGGCACGCCAACCCCTGGGGCGTCCAGAGCCTGGTGCGGTTCGCCCGCGAGGTGGTGGCGGCGACCGGGACCGAGGTGAAGATCGACTTCCACGGCCATCGCGACCGGGGGCTCTCGGTGATGAATTCCCTGGCCGCGCTCGCCGAGGGCGCCGACCGGGTCCACGGATGCGGGCTCGGCATCGGAGAGCGCTCCGGCAACACCCCGATGGAGTTGCTCCTGGTCAACCTCAAGCTCCTGGGATGGCTCGACAGCGACCTGCGCGGCCTCCCCGCCTACTGCGAGGCGGTGTCGCGAGGGACCAAGACCCCGATCGCTCGCAACACTCCCGCCGTGGGCAGCGATGCATTCGAGACCAGCACCGGCGTGCACGCCGCCGCCCTGCTCAAGGCTCAGCGGGCCGGCGCCGCCTGGCTGGCGGATCGCATCTACAGCGGCGTGCCCGCCGCCGAGCTGGGACGGGAGCAGTCCATCACGGTGGGGCCGATGAGCGGACAGGCCAACGCCATCGCCTGGCTGACCAAGCGTGACCTCGAGTGCACCGACGAGATCGTCGACCTGATCCTCTCTTCGGCCAAGGCGGGGGATCACGTGCTCACCGAGGGCGAGATCTACGCCCTGCTCGGATCCGAGGCCGCTTCAGAGCGGATGCCGTGACTCAGGGCGCCACCGACACCTCTGAGCGCATCCGGCGGGAGGCGGCGAGCCTGTTCCGCACCCGGGGGTTCAACGGCACCAGCATGGCCGATCTGGCTGCCGCGGTCGGTATCACCAAGTCGAGCCTCTACCACCACTTCCCCAGCAAGCAGGCGCTCCTCTCGGAGATCATCGAGCTGACGATGGGGCGGGTCACCCCCCTGATACAGGAGATCGCCGAGTCGGACGCACCGGCCGCCGAGCGCCTCCACCGCGCCGTGGTGCTCCACACCACGGCGACGCTGATGGACCGCGACTATGTGGCCTGCTTCATCGAGGAGGGGCGTTATCTGGCGCCCGAGTACATGGCCGCCCATCTGGCCAAGCGCGACCGGTACGAGCGGTTCTTCCGCCAGATCCTCGAGGATGGTCTGGCCTCGGGCGAGTTCCTGCCCCACGACGCCGCGATCACCGCCATGGCCCTGCTCGGCATGTGCAACGCCACGGTCCGCTGGTACCGGCCCGAGGGCGATCGCGGCCCGGACGAGATCGCCCTTCAATTCGCCGACCTGGCGGTGCGGGGGGTCGCCGCCGATCATGCGGCGCGGGTGCCGACCGCCGACGCCGCCACATGAACGGCCCCCTCGACGGCATCAGGGTGCTCGACCTC
>JAUYIV010000288.1 GCA_030688105.1 Actinomycetota bacterium
GATAGACCTCGGCCAGGACGACGTGCAAGCCTTTCTTCTTCGCCAGATCCATGGCGCCCCGGGCCGAGGCCCTGGGGAAAAGGGCGTCTTCGTAGACAACCGCCAGGGTTTTCAAGCCCCGCTTGGCCGCCATGTCGATGAGGCCGTCAAAATATGTCTCCGCCGGGGACAGGACCTGGAACACAAACTTCCGTCCCTTCTTGAATATGGAGGAAGTCGCCCCAGTCGCCCCCACCATCGGCATCCGGTGCTTCTCGGCCACATCGGCCACGGCTTCGACGATGGCCGACCCGTAGGGGCCGAGGATCGCCTCCACCCTGTCCTGCGTGATGAGCTTCTCGTAGATGCGGGCGGCCGTGGCCGGCTGGGACTGGTCGTCCTCCACGACCAGCCCGAGCTTGCGCCCCAGGACCCCTCCCTTCTCGTTCGTGTCCTTGATACAGAGTTGGTAGCCGTGGAGCTGGGTCGGGCCGAAGGGGGCGTACGTGCCGGAGAGAGAGAGCGACGCCCCGACGCGAATGGGCTGCTGCGCCGGCGAGGGCGCAACCCAATTCACCGACACCGCAACCGAGACAGCCGCGACGATGAAGATCCTCATGGGCGCTGGCTCCACGGGGGCGTGGGGAAGCGGGGCTTGCTGGAAGCCAGCTCGTCGGGCCAAACGATGACCTTCTTGCCGTCCTGCCACTGGAACATCAGCATGGTGTGGGCAACCTGGAAACCGATCCGGTCCACCCTGAACCCGCCGAACACGGTGTTGAAGTCCATCTTGAGAATGACATCGCGGAGCCTGTCGGCGTCGAGAGAGCCGGCGCGCCCTACCGCCTCCACGAACACCTGGCATCCGCCGTAGGCCTGGGCGGTGTGATAGGAGAGATCGGCCCCGGGGAACTCGGTCTTGTGTGCCTCGACGAACTCCCGGGCGCCGGGATAGCGGCGGGCAACCGGGATCAGCTCGCCGCCGCGCCGCAGCGTCACCAGCTCGGGCTCCCACTGGGTGGCGCCATACACGTACTCGGCGGTCCGGCCGAGCATCTCGTAGAACTTCGGCAGGTCGCCGCCCACTGTCACCGCGTACATCTTCGGGTTGATGTCGAGCCTCTTCATCTCCCGGGTGATGGCGACCGAGTCCTCGAAGTAGGTCGCGGCGCCGACGACGTCAGGATTCGTCGCCTTAAGCCGGCCGAGCATCGGCGAGAAGTCGCTGGCTTGCCGCGGGTACGCCTCGACGAAGGCGATCTGGAGCCCGCGCTTGCGGGCCAGCTCCACGGTCCCGCGCGCGATGGCGGCCGGAAACAGCGTGTCTTCGTGGACGACGGCGAGCGTCTTGAGCTTCCGCCGCGCCGCCATGTCGATGAGCCCTTCGAGGTAGACCCCGCCGGGCGACAGGAGCATGAAGGTGAACTTCCGGCCCTTCCGGAAGACGGAGGCCGCGGCGGCGCCGGACGCGATCATCGGCATTCGGTACTTCTCGGCCACATCGGCGACCGCGTCGGTGATGGGAGACGAATAGGGTCCCAGCAGCGCGTCCACCTTGTCCCGGGTTACGAGCTTCTCGTAGATGGCGGCCGCCCGCTCCGGCTGCGACTGGTCGTCCTCCACGATCAGCTCGACCTTCCGGCCGAGCAGGCCGCCCTTCTGGTTCGTGTGCTTGACGCAGAGCTGGTAGCCGCGGAGCAGGTTCTGGCCGAGGAGCCCGTAGGCCCCTGTCTGGGAGACCGACGCCCCGATCCGGATGGGCTCCTGCGCCGGCGCGGCTGTGCCCAGGCCCAGCGAGGCCGCAATGGAGACCGCCGCTACGATGACGGGCCGAGCGGGCGTCCTCACGGGCGTTGGCTCCACGGGGGCGTCGGGAAGCGGGGCTTGCCGGGGGCTAGCTCGTCGGGCCAGACGATGACCTTCTTGCCGTCCTGCCACTGAAAGGTCGCAACCCGGTGCGCGACCTGGATCCCGTCGCGGTCTACCCGGAAGGGCCCGAACACGGTGTTGATGTCCATCTTCAGGATCGCGTCACGGACCTTGCTGGCGTCGAGGGAGGCGGCCCGCTTCACCGCAGCCACGAAGATCTGACAGGCCGCGTAGCCTTCCACCGTCTGATACGAAAGGTCGGCGCCGGGAAACTCCTTCTGGTGGGTGTCGACGAACTCGCGCGCCCCGGGGTACTGGCGGGCGATCGGGACCAAGCCGCCTGCGCGGAGCATCACCATCTCCGGCTCCCACTCTGCGGGCCCATAGACGAACTCCGCGCTCTTTCCCAGCACCTCGTAGAACTTGAGGAGATCGCCGCCTGACGTGACGGCGAACATCTTCGGGTTCACGTTCAGTTCCTTCATCTGCGGGATGATAGTGACCGCATCGTCGAAATACCCAGGCGCGGCCAGCACATCGGGCTTCAGCTCTCGAACGCTCTGCAGCAGCGGGCGGAAGTCGGCCGTACCGCGCGGGTAGGCGCGAACGAGCGCGACCTGGAGACCTTTCTTCTTGGCGAACTCGATCGCCCCCTCGGTAATCGCCTTCGGGTGCAAGCTGTCCTCGTAGATGAGGACGATCGTCTTCAAGCCCCGCCTGGCTGCGATGTCAACGACGCCCTCCAGGTACTTCTCGCTCGGAGTCGGAACCATGAATATGAACTTGCGACCTTTGCGATAGATCGCCGAAGTCGCCGCACAGCAGGCGACCATGGGGACCTTGTACTTCTCGAGGACGTCGGCGACCGCGTCGGTGAGTGGCGAAGAGTAGGGCGAGAAGACGGCGTCGACCTTATCTTGCGTGATCAGCTTTTCGTAGATACGGATCGCGGTGGCGGCCTGGGACTGATCGTCCTCGGCAGCGAGCTCGATCCTGCGCCCGAGGAGACCGCCCCTCTCGTTCGTG
>JAUYIV010000296.1 GCA_030688105.1 Actinomycetota bacterium
TCCGGTCTGCACCTCGTCGGAGATGAAGAGGATCCCGTGGCGGTCGAGCACCTTCTTCATCTCGCCGAAGAAGCCGTCGGGCGGGGCGACGAAGCCGCCGACCCCCTGGATGGGCTCGGCGATCAGGCAGGCCACGTCGCCCACGGTCGCCACCTGGAGCATGTCCTCGAGATCGGCGACGCACGCCGCGGTGAACTCTGCGTCGGGAAGGTGCCCGAACGGGCTGCGGTACTTGTAGCCGCCGTGGACGTAAGTCACCTGGAAGGGCGACAGGTTCGACGCCGACCACGATCTGATACCGGTGATCGCCACCGCGCTGAAGGACCGCCCGTGGTACGAGTTCCGCAGCGCCAGCACCTGGTTCGACCCGCGGAAGGCGGTGGCCAGCATGAGGGCGGTGTCGTTGGCCTCGCTCCCCGAATTGGCGAAGAACACCTTGGCATTCGGGATCTTCGACAGGCCGGCGATCTTCTCCGCCAACTGGATCTGCTGCTCGATCAGGTAGAGGGTCGAGGTGTGGAGCATCTTCTCGGCCTGCTCCTGGATGGCCTTTACCACCGCGGGGATCTTGTAGCCGGTCATGGTGGTAAGGATCCCGCCGAAGAAGTCGAGGTACTCGTTGCCCTCGGCGTCGACCACCCGCCGCCCGTCGCCGTCGACGATGGCGATCGGGTGCTCGTAGTAGAGGGCGATCCAGGCCGGCAGGACCGCCTTGTGGCGTTCGAAGAGGTCGTCGTGCTTGCCCACTCGGGCTCCTGTGCTCGGGGGCCGCGAAGGCTAGCGATCCACAGTTACCGGTTACCGGAAGACCCGGCTGACGGTCTTCGAGGGTTACATGCGAACCCCCTTCAAAACATGCGTAGCACATGCTACGGTGCCATCATGTCAGTGATGTTGCAGATCCGAGACCTCCCCGACGAGGTGCATCGCACCCTCAAATCGCGTGCCGCCGCGGCCGGCACCTCGCTGTCCGAGTACGCCCGGCAGATCCTCACTCGGGCGGCGTCGCGACCCACTCCCGCGGAGCTGTCGCGTCACATCGAGGCGAGGGGCCGGGTCGATCTACCCGAGCCGAGCCACGTGACCGTCAGGAAGATTCGCGAGTCCGGTGAGTGACCGTCATGGACACGTCGGCGATCGTCGACTACCTCCTGGGCGGCCGCTGCGAACCCGATGTCACGGCGATCCTGACCGATGAGGGGATCGCCTCGGCACCGGACATCCTGGTCTTCGAGACGCTGGCGGTGCTGCGGCGCAACGTCCTGAGAGGAGACCTCGACGCCGGTCGCGCCAGTGCCGCCGTCTACGACCTCGGCGATGCATCGATCGAGCTGATGCCCACACATCCGCTTCGCATCCGGGCCTGGGAGCTCTGCGACAACCTCACCATCGGTGATGCCCTGTTCGTGGCGCTGGCGGAGCGACTCGGGGAGCCCTTGGCGACCACCGACGACCGTCTCGCCACAGCGGCACGCCGTCACACCGGCATCGACGTCATCGTCCTCCCCCGGTGATGTTCCGCCCGATCCCGATCCAGCGACTCGAGGGCACCACGCTGCTCGCCGCCGGGGTGGCCGCCTTCGGCGTGTCCGGATGGTCGTGGTGGTGGTTCGTGGCACTGCTGCTCGTGCCCGACATCTCGATGATCGGCTACGCCTTCGGGCCTGCGGTTGGCGCCGCGGTCTACAACCTTGGGCACGCCCTGATCGGGCCGGCGTGGCTGTTGGTGTGGTGGTGGATCGAGCCGAACCCCGCCGTGTTGGCGATCGCCGCCATCTGGCTGGCCCACATCGGGATGGACCGCACCTTCGGGTACGGCCTCAAGCACCCCGACCGTTTCGAGCACACCCACCTGGGGACGATCGGAAAGGGCGGTTCCTGAGCCCGTCGTCTGACCACGGCGAGCGGCGAATACCATCTCAGCGATGGCGCTACGGCGTTTGGTCGTGTTGATTGCCGGGGCTTTGATCGGCGCGTGCTCGACGGGCCATGTCGATACGACCATGCCGCCGTCACGTCCCGAGCCGTCGCCGCCCGCCACCGGGCCCACCGTCGCAACGCTTGCCCTCGGCGACACCACCTTCTCGCTCCACGACGAAGGTGGCGGCTGTCTCGCCTTGGCGATCGACCATCCCGGCCTGCAGTCGACGGTGGAGAGGGGATGCTTCGAGGGCGAGCACGTGGCCGAGATGAGCGACGCATGTGGATGGCTCGCATCCGAGGAGCCTCCCTCTGGCTGTGGCGTGGCACTCCCGATCGTGTTCTACGGACAGGTCCGGGAACCGGGCATCGGGTACTTGTGCGTCGGGACGATGCGGTCTTCAGAAGGGACCGAGGAGGTGATATCCGCCCGGTTCCTGCCGTTCGATGGTGACGGCTTCATCCTCGATGAGGCACACCCCGACGAAACCCGGGCAGCGCACCTCCTCACCGACGGCGGGCTGCGATACGGACAACCGCCGCTAGATACCCCCTCGGATTCGATCTATCGCATGTGTGAGGAGCAGGCGCCCTGGGGGTCGACCGAAGCGACGCCTTAGAGGTCCCAGGCACCACGGGACACCTACACCTGAGCGCCCCCGCTCCCCCCTTAGGGGTACTCCCCCCTCCGGAGGGAGACCCGCGTCGGGTCGCCGCAGGCCCCCTCCGTCGCCGACTCCGGCGGCGCCACCTCCCCCTCCGGGGGAGGATTCTCGCCGGGCCGCCCGCTGTCTCCGCTACCTCCCTCCCCCGCCTCCGGCGGGTACTCCCCCCGCTTCGCGGGGGGAGACGCAAGAAGGCCAGGCTTCAGGGGAGGAACCCGCGTCGGGCCGCCGCAAACCCCCTCCGTCACCGACTCCGGCGGCACCACCTCCCCCTCCGGGGGAGGAGACAGCGGTTACGCCTCGACCAGAGGTCCGTACGCGTCCGGCCTGCGGTCCCGGTAGAAGGCCCATTGCTGGCGGACCTCTTCGATCATGTCGAGATCGAGGTCGCGCACGATCACCTCGTCGTCGGTGTCGGAGCCCGGTTCGCCCACCGTCTGGCCCCGGGGGCTGGCGAAGTAGGACGA
>JAUYIV010000298.1 GCA_030688105.1 Actinomycetota bacterium
ACCGGTCTCCCAATTCATGACGGCACCACCCGGCGGCGTCCCAGCGCCACCCAACGCCGCCAAGTCGAGACCCGCGACCGGGTCTGCTACTTCCCCGGATGCCGCCAACCCGCCACCCAATGCGACCTCGACCACCCGCACCCCCTGGTCCCAGTCCCAGCGCGCCTCGGTCGCCGGGCTCGATGCCGGTTGCCGCCACGACCACGTCACCGTCCGCCACCGCCTCGGCTGGACCCACCAACCCCTCCCCGGAGGCGACCACCTCTGGACCAGCCCCCTCGGCCACCAATACACCAAAAGCGGCCGACCCCCCTGACCCCGTCGAAGGTGCGCTCGCATCTGGGACGAGGGCTACGCCGCGTCTTGGCTCTTGACTCTTGACTCTCTCTAAGCGTCGTCGTCGGCATCCACCTGCCCGCCGATCTTCCGGGCGCGGCTACGCAGCTTGGCGAGGCCGTTCCTGAGCGCGTCGACCGGCCGGCTGGTGCCCTCGAACGGCGTCCTCAAGAGGTCGGGGACATGCTGGAGCCAGCCGACGGCGCGGAGCGAACCGTAGAGCACCGCTCCGGTGATTCCGATGATGCCGGTTCCGGCGAGGAGGACGACCAGGCGGGGCAACTCCAGCTCGAAGAACACCCTGAATGACGGGCTGATAAGCACGAATCCGAAGGTGGCCGCCATAATCCCGATGAGCAGTCGCTTCGTGGTAGTCAGCGGTCGCGAGTTGATGATCAGGGCGAACATGCCGACCGCCACCAGGACGATGGTCGCCAGGGTCCGTGCACTGGTGAGGCCGACGCCCTCGGAGATGGCCATCTCGTATGCCGAGTAGGTCGCTGCCGCCGCAATCGTCCCGACGGGGACGGCAAACTTGAGCACCCGTCCCACGAAGCCACGCCTGGCCCGGTCGGCCCGAGGCGACAACGCCAGGAAGAATGCCGGCGTGCCGATGGTGAGCGTGCCCACCAGCGTCAGGTGGCGGGGCACGAACGGGAATGGGGACGAGAAGACTCCGACAAGCACCGCCAGCAAGAAGGCGTACACCGTCTTGGTGACGAAGAGGTTGGCCACGCGTTCGATGTTGGCGATCACCCGGCGGCCCTCGGCGACGACGTTGGGGAGGGTGGCGAACGACCCGTCGAGCAGCACCAGTTGAGCCACGGCTCGTGAGGCGCCCGAGCCCGATCCCATGGCGATGCCGATGTCGGCGTCCTTGAGGGCCAGGACGTCGTTTACGCCGTCGCCGGTCATGGCCACCACGTGCCCGCGGGACTGGAGCGCCGTCACCATCGTCCGCTTCTGATGAGGGGAAACCCGTCCAAATATCGTGCCCGACTCGAGGAGGGCGACGAGTGCGGCATGGTCCTCGGGGAGATGGCGGGCATCGACCACCTCGCCCTCGAGACCGACTTCGCGGGCGATCGCGGCGACCGTGTCGGGATGGTCGCCCGAGATGACCTTCGCCTGGACTCCCTGCTCGGCGAAAAACGCCAGAGTGGCGGCCGCCTCCGGCCTGACGCGGTCGCCGAGCACCAGCAGGGCGACGGCCTCGAGGTCGTTGGGCAGAGCATCCTTGCCCAGTCGTTCGGCGGACCGGGCGACGAGAAGCACCCGCTTCCCCTTTGCGGTCGCATCACGAATTGCCCGCATCACGCTCTGGTCATTCGGGCGAAGCACCTCGGGTGCTCCCATGACCCACGAGCCGAAGCTCCCGAAGCTGGCGCCGCTCCACTTGCGGGCAGAGGAGAACGGCACCGTCGCCGTCGCGATCCATCCCACCGGTTCGGGGAACTGGTCCGAGATCGCCTGCATCGTGGCGTTCGGCGTCGAATCGGATGCCGCCAGGGCCCCGAGCGCATCGGTCAGGTCGATCGCGTCGTCCTCATCCACCAGGAGCAGGAGCTCTTCTGCCGATAGACGGCCCTCGGTGAGGGTGCCCGTCTTGTCGAAACAAACGATGTCGACCCGGGCAAGGCCCTCCACCGCGGGGAGCTCCTGTACCAGCACGCTGCGTCGTCCGAGCCGCACCACCCCCACCGCAAAGGCAACCGACGTGAGCAGTACCAAGCCTTCGGGGACCATCGCCACCATCCCGGCGGCAGACACCCGGATCGCCTCCTTCATGGAGTCATGAGCGCGAAGCTGGCTGTAGACCAGCAGGGCCATCGTCGGCATCATCACCCACCCGATGGCCACCAGGATCCGATCGATGCCGCGACGAAGCTCCGAATTGACCAGGGTGAACTTCTTCGCCTCCGCGGCGAGCTGGGTCGCATATGCCTCCGTCCCTATGCGGCGTGCCTTGTAGACACCCGATCCCGATGCCACGAACGATCCCGACAAGACCTCGTCGGCGTGACCCTTGACGACGGGGTCGGCTTCGCCGGTGAGGAGGGCTTCATTCACCTCGAGGCCTTCGGCGACCACCACGAGGCCGTCGACGGCGATCTGATCGCCGGGCCCGATGGCGAGGAGGTCATCGAGCACGACCTCGTCGACCGGTACCTCTCGTCGGACGCCGTCACGGATGACGGTGGCCCGCGGCGCGTTCAGCAGGGCGAGGCGATCGAGGGTCTGCTTGGCGCGCAGCTCCTGGACGATGCCGATGACGGTGTTGGCCACGAGGACGACGCCGAACAGGGCGTCCTGCAGTGGCGCCACGATGACGATCACCACGAAGAGGGTTCCGAGCAGGAGGTTGAACAAGGTGAAGACGTTCGCCTTGACGATCTCGGAGACGGTGCGACTCGGCCCCGTGGGGACCCGGTTGACCGCTCCGGCGGCCACTCGACGGCGGACGTCGGCGGGACTCAGCCCGGTGAGCACCGGGCGTTCTGGGTTCTCCTGAAGGCCGGTCACCATGACGTGAGACAAGAGTAGTGAGAGGGCCCGCACAGGCCCGGGGTCAGGAGTCCTGTCGCCAGAGGTCGGGTCGCGTCGACTTGCGACCCCATCCGAAGGCCTCGAGCACCATCGCCAGGCCGAGGGCGATCAAGACGATCGGCCAGATCGCGACATCCCGGACGAACAC
>JAUYIV010000303.1 GCA_030688105.1 Actinomycetota bacterium
GCTGCTCGGAGAGGGCATGGTTGCGGGCGCGCCGGTCACCGACCTGCCGGGCGTCGCGTCGTCCGGCCAGGTCGATCGATGCGGGAATGGCCAGCAGCAGACCGATCAGCAGCGCCGCGAACAGCAAGCCGCGCATGGGATACCTGGATGACTCAGTTCGCATGGCCCCCTCGCTCAGATGGCAGGCGGCCGGCCTGCCGGGTTCAGATACTGAATTCTTCTCAAAAAACATGGAGAGGCGCCTTGCGGCGCCCCTCCGAGAGTGCGACAGCGACAGCCGCCAGAGGCGGTCGTTTGCGGTCTAGGGGCAGATCGGCCCCAGCGCCCTCAGGACCCCGCCACTGCGGCGTCCCAACGCCGGTTGGGCAGTGGTGGCGTTTGGCTTGTGCCCGGCCAGGAAGTAGGCGGCCGTGCCAACCGTCGGAGTGACTGCGTCGGTTCCCGTGATCGTGGCACCCGGCGCGCCCTGGGCGAAGTTGCCCATGCAGCTGATGCTGCCGAGCGTTCCCAGCGACGCATCGCCGGAACTGCCGATCGGACCTCGGTACAGCGAGTATCCGCTGACCGCGGAGGTCTGCGGGCGCACTCCCCAGGCGACGCTGGTCGTCCCGGTCGTGCGGACGTGGGTCAGGTTGAGGCCGATGTCGCCGCCATCCCCGGTGAAGACCTGGACGCTCCGGCTGGTGCCGGCGCTCGTGCAGGCCGTTTCAACGCTGCAGCGCGCCTGCACTGAGTAGCTGGAATCGGTGGTCGGGTTGTCATCGAGGGTGCCGTCCGCCGACCAGTCCTGCGCCAGGATCCCGTTCCGCATGAAGCGGAACTCCGTGATCCCGCCCAGGCACCCGCCCGCCTGCGTGGTGCTGGTGGCCGAAATGATGATTGACTCACCAGTGACGATCAGGCCGTCGTTGCCGGCATCGATGACCTGCACCGACATGTTGAACCCGCCGTCGCCGACAGCGCTGTCGCAGCGTTGCGTCGGGCAGGCGCCGTTAGCCGCGGGGTCGAGATCGGCCGACGGAGTGAACTGCGACTGGATCGCGCCGGTGATCCTGATCTGGTCCACCCACCACCCCTCGTCACCATCCTGCGGGGCCCAGGTGCCGCCCAGCTCATAGTACGACGAGGAGGTCGCATCGAACTCCCAGATCTGCCCGATCCAGCGGATACGGACACGCTGGCCCAGGAAGCCCGCCAGGTTGAACTTGCTCTGCATCCAGAGCCCGTTCCCTTGCGTTCCGGACTCTCCGCCGTTGCACTGGTAGCCGGTTGTCTGATTGCGCGGATTGCCGCACGACGACCAGACACCCAGCGGGTAGCACAGCGTCTCGTGCACGCCGCGAGGCGCCGGAGGGGCCGTGCCGGTGTCGGTCGGAGTCAGGGTGCAGTAGGTCGGCGAGGTGCCGAATGTCGACCAGATATAGGCGATGTGATCGTAGACGTTTTCGAACGGCACCAGCTTGTCCCAGAAGCCCCACTGGTCGTTCTCAGGGCCGGCAACCGGGTTCTCGTCCACCTGGATGTGGACGTCGCCGAAGTCGTTCGCCTGGCCCGGAAGGGCGTTGTACCAGTTGTTATCCATCATCGCCGCGATGTGGAAGAACGACAGCTCGAGATCACCCGGGCCCGGGACCAGGGTCAGGTTCACCGGCTCGGTCATGAAGGCGGCCAGCTGACGGAACTTCGTGCTTTCACCGTTTGTGGCAGCCGCTTCGAAGTGATGGCAGAAGTGGAGCGAATTGTTCCCATCCTTGGCCAGCGCACCTCCGGGGGGGGTGACCAGTCCGGCACCGTTCGGGCAGGTGCCGGTCGGGCAGTGGATGTGCCAGTCCATGTCGTTGTCCGGGTCGATAATGCAGGACGGATCCTGCGGCGGCACCTGGAACCCGGCGCAGCCGATGGCGGAGAGCACGTTGATCCCGCCCGGTTGCGTACCGACCCAGACCCCGATGGTGTCATTAAAGACGCCCGGCGTGCCGCGCGGCAGGTTCGACAGGGTGATCACCCCGTCGTTGTCACGATCGGTGTCGAAGTCCTCGGCGATCAGACCATCGTCGGCCGTTCCCGGGACTCCGTCCGGGCCGACCACCTTGGGTGGCACGCCGCCGGAGGGGGTGTCGAGGTCAAGCAGGGCATCGATCGCCACGGTCGACGACGTGCCGACCACCTCGTTACTCACCACCGTCAGGACGAACGAGCCCTTGGCGGGGTTGGCCGGGTTGATCGTCTCGGTCAACGGATTCACGATGAACTC
Organism: Actinomycetota bacterium; assembly: GCA_030688105.1. Lineage (GTDB taxonomy): Bacteria > Actinomycetota > Acidimicrobiia > Spongiisociales > UBA11373 > JAUYIV01. The sequence continues at coordinate 2,255 of JAUYIV010000303.1, forward strand.
GAACTCACCCGCTCCCTGGCCCAGGCTCGCCAGGGTGTCGTATTCGGCTAAGGACGCCAGCGTCCCCGGTATCGTGATCGCGGACTTGGTGACGCAGGAGATGTCCGGATCGGACGTCGCCAGCACGAGGGTGAGCCCGCTGAGCGGGAACGAGCTGCCGTTGCGGACCCTGATCGACATGCGCGCGATCTCCCCCGGGTCGGCGAAAACATCACCGTCACCGTTGAGGTCACGCACCGTGCTGGAGAGAACGACCAGGCTGGCCAGCGGCAGCTTCTTGCAGGAGACCACGGTGTTGAAACTGACCGCATCGTCCGGGATGCCGTTGTTGTCGTCGTCCACGGTCTCGGTCGGATCGCAGGCATCGCCGCGACCGTCCTGATCGGTGTCGAGCTGACGTGTCGTGCCCGGGATGATCGGCGGATTGTTGATCGTCGGGCAGTTGTCGATGGCATCGGCGACGCCATCGGCATCGACGTCGTCGTTGACCGTGCCGCAGTTGCCGTCGTTGATGACCCCCAGCCGCTGACAGGTCTCAGGGGAGATCCCCTGGCAGGTGCCGTCCTGCGGGCCGCAACCGGCGTCCGAGGCGCAGACCTTGCTGGTCAGGATGCTGCACAGGCCGGTTGCCGGGCACTGCGCGTCGGTGGTGCAG
>JAUYIV010000308.1 GCA_030688105.1 Actinomycetota bacterium
GCTGCTCGAGAAGCACTTCGCCGATCTCGTCGATTACGGGTTCACCGCCCGCATGGAGGAGGATCTCGACGAGATCGCCGGCGGTGACCGGGAGCACATCCCCTATCTGTCCGCCTTCTACTTCGGCAACGGCCACCCCGGGCTGGTCGACCTCGTTGCCAAGACCCTCGACGATGCCGACGCCAAGGAGATCAACACGATCCCGTTCGAGGGCGGCAACGGCGACATCGTGCTGCGCAACGGACGCTATGGCCCCTATCTCGAGCGCGGCGAAGACCGGGTCAGCGTCCCCGAGGACCTGGCCCCGGACGAGCTGACCCCGGAGAAGGTCACCGAGCTGCTGGAGGCTCCGTCGGGCGAGCGATCCCTCGAATCCGACCCCGTGACCGGGCTCGAGGTGTTCGCCAAGTCCGGCCGGTTCGGGCCCTACGTGCAGCTGGGCGGGCCCGACGACTACGCGAAGGGCAAGCCACCGACGGCATCGCTCTTCACATCGATGAGCCTCGACACCATCACGCTCGACGAGGCGCTTCGCCTGCTCTCGCTGCCCCGGACCGTGGGCGAGGACCCCGATAGCGGCGAGCCGATCACCGCCCAGAACGGAAAGTACGGGCCCTATCTCAAGAAGGGGGACGACACCCGCAGCCTCGATACCGAGGAGCAGATCTTCGACGTCGACCTCGGTGGGGCGCTCGAGCTGTTCGCCCAGCCGAAGCGCCGCCGGGGCGCCAGGAGCACTGTCCCGCTCAGAGTGCTGGGTGTCGATCCGGCAACCGGCTGTGAGGTCGTCGTGCGGGATGGGCGGTTCGGGCCCTATGTGACCGACGGGGGCGTGAACGCTTCCCTGCGACGCGAAGACTCCGTCGAATCGATCTCGGTCGAGCGCGCCTCCGAGCTGCTCGCCGAGCGCCGGGCCAAGCTGGAGGCGGAGGGCAAGAAGGTGAAGCCCTGTGAGAAGGCTAGGTAGGGCCTCCGGGCGTGGCCGTCTCCTGTGGCTCACCGCAGACCGCTGACCGCCTACCGCCAGAGTTCGAGATCAGTGATGGCGCGCTCTGGCGGTGGGCCGTTGGCCGTTGGCCGTCTTCGTTCGAGCCGGAAGGCTCGAACGAAGCCTCTGATAGCCTCTCGCCGTGACCCAGGGAGTAGGGGCCCGACCGCGATCGGCGTGGGCGCTGATGAGATCGGGGCCCTTTTCGCGACTGTGGAAGGCCGGGCTCGTCAGCAGCACGGGGGACTGGGTGGCCATCCTCGCCACCCTTTCACTCGCCGACGACCTGGCGGGCGGCGGAGGCATCGTGCTTGTGCTCAGCTCCAGGATCGTCCCGGGGCTCTTCTTCGCGGCGGTCGGTGGCGTCATCGCAGACCGGCTTCCCCGGAAGTACGTGATGATCGCCGCCGAGCTCGGGCGGGCGTCTTTGGTGGTCAGCCTCGCCTTCGTCGAGACGATCGGATCGTTGGTGCTCGTCAACCTGGCTCTGGAGGCGCTCACGCTCTTGTTCCAGCCGGCCAAGGAGGCCACGGTTCCCACCCTGGTGGCGAAACGGGAGATCGTCCGAGCCAACAGTCTCTCCCTGAGCGCGGCCTACGGGACGTTCCCCCTCGGCGCGGCGATCTTCACCGTCCTTGCCCCTCTGGGCGAAAACGTCACGCTGGGCGGACTGCTCCCGGGGACCGTCGTCGGTCTGGCCTTCCTGTTCGACGCGGTGACCTACCTGACCTCGGCGGCGATCATCTCGACCCTGCCGCCGGTGCCGAAGCGGCCTTCCCGGGAGGGCAAGAAGCCGAGATTCACGCCGATGGCCCCGCTCCGCGACCTCTGGGAGGGCGTCACGTTCGTGGCCGGACACCGCCGGATCCGCTCGGTGGTCCTGGCGATGACCGTCGCCCTGGCGGGCGGCGGCATCATCGTCGTGCTCGGTAAGCCGTTCGCAACGGATGTCCTCCGCGCGGGGGCGGCCGGGTTTCCCGCGCTGCTCACCGCCTTTGGCCTGGGTGCCGGGTTCGGCATCGTCTCGATAACGATCTTCGGGCCTCGCTTCCAGCACAAAGACGTCGTGTTCGCATTGGCGCTGCTTCTGGCCGGCGGCTCGCTGGGAGCGGCGGCATTCGTCAAGACGCTCTTCGGAGGAGTGGGCTGGGTTTCCGCGATGGGAATCGGCGCCGGTTCGGCGTATGTGCTCGGTTTCGCCCACCTTCACGAGCAGACCGAGGACAAACTCCGTGGTCGGACCTTCGCCGCGCTGCTCTCGCTCATGAGGGTGGGCCTGCTGACCTCGATGATGGTGGCCGTGCCGCTGGCCGGGATCTTCGAGGGATGGCTGCCGGGCCTGCTCGAGCGCGGCTCGCGGGTGGTCCTGTTGGTCGGGGGGATCACGATTCTGTCCAGCGGGATGGTCACCCTCTGGAGTGTCCGGAGGAGCCTGATCGCGCTGGGGCATATCGGCGACCGCCCGGCGGTGGGTACGGCAATGGAGGCGCTGCGGACCTATCGGAAGCGGCAAACGGGCATGGACGTGACGAATGAGGTCGAGCCCGTCGAGGCCAACGATCGCAAGGGGGACCAGCAGTGACCCGGTACGCCGCGATCGAAGGGATCGACGGGGCGGGAAAGTCGACGGTCGCCGCCGGGGTGGCCGAGGCTCTCGAGGTGCGGGGGCTCGAGGTGGTACGGGTCCGCGAGCCGGGGGGCACCCTGGCGGGAGAGGCAATACGTGAGATCCTCTTGGGAAGCACCTCCGAGCTGGCCGACTGGACCGAGGCGCTCCTCTTTGCTGCCGCCCGATCGCAACTCGCCGCCTCCATCATCGCCCCGGCCCTCGCCGCCGGGAGCATCGTGGTCTCGGATCGCAGCGTCTACTCCTCGCTGGCGTACCAGGGCGCCGGCCGCGGCCTCGACCTGGATGCGGTTCGTCGGGTGAACGAGGCTGGTCTCGGCGAGGTCTGGCCCGACACAGTCGTGCTGCTGCGCCTCGACCCGGTGCGCGGCCTGGCTCGCGAGGATGAGGCCGATCGGATCTCACTCGCCGGAGCCGAGCTGCACCGGCGGGTTGCCGCCGCCTACGACGATCTCGCCGCCGCCGAGCCTGAGCGGTTTGTCGTGATCGATGGCTCGATGACGATCGATGAGGTCATCGCTGCGGCGATCGAGGCGCTCGACTCGCGGTGGTGGTGACGGTGTTTGGCGACGTCATCGGTCATCGGGCGATCCTGGAGATGCTGGAAGGCGACTTGCACCGGCCGGCTCACGCCTACCTCTTCGTAGGCCCGGGAAGCGTGGGCAAGGCCACAGTGGCGCGGAGGTTCGCCGCCAGAGTGCTGTGTGGCGACGACTCGGTGGGCCTGCGCCGAGCGCTCGCCGGCAATCACCCGGACCTGGTGCTCGTCGAGCCGGATGGCCGTACCTCCTTGTCGGTGGATCGTGCCCGGGAAACGGTGTCCCGATCCGTCCTCACCCCGGTGGAGGCGACCCGGAAGGTGTTTCTCTTCGAGGAGGCTGGGGCCATGAACGAGGAGGCGGCCAACGCCCTCCTCAAGACGCTGGAGGAGCCGACGGACACGACGATCTTCCTGCTCGTCGCCGAGGCCGAAGACGACCTGCCGTCGACCGTGGCCAGTCGATCGCGCACCGTGTTCTTCGGCCGAGTGCCCGAAGGCGAGATCGCCGAGGCGCTGGTGGCTCTAGGCATCGAAGCCGAGCAGGCCGATCGGGTCGCCACCTCTTCGGGCGGCCGGCCGGGTCTGGCACTCGTCCTCGCCACCCGCCCCGAGGTGGCGGCGTTCCGCCGGGCGTGGTTGTCGGTCCCGGGCCGGGTGACCCCGCGGCCGGGCGACGCCTACCGGCTGGCGGAGGAGCTCGTCGCCGCCGTGGATCCCCTGCTGGAGGGACTCGCCGAGCGACAGGGCGAAGAGCTCATCAAGGGCGAAGGTGAGGGTCGCGACCTTCGTTCCGTGAAGGAACGTCACGAGCGCGAGCGCCGGCGAGCCGCCACCGCGTTGCACACCGGGGGCCTCGAGATCCTGGCTTCGTGGTACCGCGACGCCGCGGTCGCCCAGTTCGGCGGGCCGGTCCGCAACCGTGATGTGAGCGGCGCCGACCTCGCCGAGGTCTCGGCCCGAGACGCGGTTGCCAAGGCGACCCGCGTGCTCGACGCGATCGAGGCACTCGAAGCCAACCAGCGCCCGGAGCTCGCTTTCGGTGCGCTGTTCGCGGACCTTGGAACCGCGTCGTAGGCCCGGGTTCCCGTTGGGGGCATCGCCGACGTGGCGGGCGGCGATCCCTCTCGGATCCGCGTTGTCGCGATGGTGGGTGGACTTCGAGCGCGCCGGGCAGCCCCCGCCTGACGGTCCGATCGTGGTGGCCGCCAACCACTACTCCCACGTGGATCCGGTGCTCGTCAGCTTCACGGTGCGTCGTCCGATCAGATATCTCGCCCTCGACGAGCTGTACGGCAATTCGCGGTTCTTCGACCGGTTCACCCTCTTTTTCGGCGCGATCCCGGTGTCGCGGACCCGGGCCCCGATCGGCGCCCTGCGCCTCGCTCTCGCCGAGCTGGCCTCGGGGGGGACCGTGGGCCTGTTCCCCGAGGGAGTCCGGGTGTGGACGTGGGGCGAGGCCGAGCCAAAGCGAGGGGCGGCATGGCTGGCGCGACGGGCGGGCGTCCCGCTGGTGCCGGTGGCGCTGGCAGGCACCGACCTCGTCATGGGCCGCGGGGCCCGGCGGATATCACGCAGCCCGGTGCTCGGCGTGGCCTGTGAGCCGATCTTCCCGGAGGACTATTCGGAGCACGACGACCCGGTGGGGGCGATGACGGAGGAGTGGGCCAAACGGGTGGGGGTGGCGCTAAGCGATGCCTACCGGCGTAGGGCAGGACCGGGGTAGGCCGCTGATCCCAGCCCTCGGCCCTCAGTCCTCGGCCCTCGGCCGGACGCCCTGGATTGGGTTCCCACAGGATCCGGCTGATGGCTGATGGCCGATGGCTGATGGCGGGCACCGGGCAACGGACAACGGTCCCCCATACACTTCCCGGCGATGTCTGCCTGCCCCTCGTGTGCGGCTCCCGTCGCACCCGACGCCCGCTTCTGTGCGTCCTGCGGCTCGCCGCTCGACCAGCGCTGCAGGTCGTGCGGCACAGTCCTTCGCGCCGACTCCCGGTTCTGCCCATCGTGCGGCACCCCCACCCAGACGGCTCCTGGGGTTCTCGCCCCCGAGCCCGGCGGGGAAGAGCGCAAGATCGTCTCGGTCGCTTTCGCCGACCTGGTCGGCTTCACCGCAGCGGGAGACGGCGCCGACCCGGAGGACATCCGGCGTCGGCTTTCGCCCTATCACGAGGCGATCCGGCAGGAGGTAGAGCGGTACGGGGGACGGGTCGAGAAGCTGATGGGTGACGGGGTGCTCGCGGTGTTCGGGGCCCCGGTCGTCCACGAGGACGATGCCGAACGGGCGGTGCGGGCCGGTCTGCAGATTCAGGAACGGATTGCCGGCATGGCCGGGGGCAGTCGGCTCAGTGCCCGGGTGGCTGTGGGCACCGGCGAGGTGGTCGTCGCCATCGAGGGGACGACCATGGACCGCGAGGGCCTGGTCGGCGACGTGGTCAACACCACATCGCGCCTCCAGAGCGAGGCGCCACCGGGGACGGTGCTCGTCGACGAGGCCACCTACCGGGTGACCCGACGCGCCTTCCGTTATGAGGAGCGTCCGCCGGTGGTGGTTCGCGGCAAGGCCGAGCCGCTGGCCCTGTGGCTGGCCCTGGCCCCAACCGGTCGGTTCGGGGTAGACATCGAGGACGACGGGGCCACGCTGGTCGGTCGCGACACCGAGCTCAACCTGCTCATCGACACCTTTTCCCGCTCGATGCGCGATGCCACCAGCCAGATTCTCACCATCGCCGGCGAGCCGGGGGTGGGCAAGTCACGCCTGGTTCGTGAGCTGCGGCGCCACGTCGACGATCTCCCCGATCTGATCCGCTGGAGGCAGGGACGGTGTCTTCCCTACGGCGAGGGGATGACCTACTGGGCGTTCGGCGAAATCGTCAAGGCCGAGGCCGGAATCCTGGAGACCGACCCACCGGGCACCGCGGTCGGCAAGCTGCGCGTTTCACTGGAGCCGCTGCTTGCCGACCACGACGAACTGACCTGGGTCGCGGGCCGGGTGGCTGCCCTGGTCGGTTCGGGAGAGGAGGTGGCCGCGGCTGAGAAGTCGGAACGATTTGCCGCATGGCACCGCTACTTGGGGGCGTTCGGGGAGCAACGGCCCACGGTTCTCGTCGTCGAGGACCTCCATTGGGCCGACCCGAACCTCGTCGAGTTCCTGGCCGACGTGCCCGAGGCGACCCGGGGGACTCCGCTGCTGTTGGTCTGTACCGCTCGCCCCGACTTCTTCGAGTCCCACCCGACCTGGGGTGCCCGGCAGCGGGACTCGGTGACGATCCGCCTCGACCCGCTCGATGCCGACGCCACCTCGCGTCTGCTCGACGAGTTGCTCGCCGAGGGGGATCTCGACGAGCGAACCAGGCGGATGGTGATGGATCGTTGCGGCGGGAACCCCTTGTGGGCGCAGGAGTTCGTTCGGATGCTCCACGACCGCACCGAGGAGACCGCCACGCTCGCCATCCCCGACACGGTGCAGGCCGTGGTCGCGGCCCGGATCGACCTGCTGGACCCCGGCACCAAGACGGTCGCCCAGGCCGCCTCGACGATCGGCAAGTCGTTTTGGGCGGGAGCGGTGGCAGATCTGGTCGACGGGTCCCCCGGCCTCGGCGAGAGCCTGCGGGAACTGACCCGGCGCGAGCTCATCCGGCGGGAGCGGGTCTCCACCGTCGCGGGCGAGACCGAGTACGCCTTCACCCACAGCGTGGTTCGCGACGTCGCCTACGGGCAGGCACCGCGTGCCGTCCGAGCCGCCCGCCACCATCGAGTTGCCCGGTGGATCGAACGGATTGCAGGCGAGCGTGTTGCCGATCGGGCCGAGGTCATCGCCCACCACGACGCCCAGGCCCTTCGCCTCGCGGCAGCCGCCGACCTCCCCGACGTCACCCGGTTCACCGAGGCAGCGATCGCCTCGCACCGCCGCGCCGCCGCCCAAGCCGCTCGCCTCGACGCCAGCGCTCAGCGCGGCCACCTCGAGGCCGCGCTCGAGCTGGTACCCCATGGCGACCAGCGACGGGGCGGCGTGCTTCTGGATCTTGGGGCGGCGTACGCCGTGATCGGGATGGCCGACATGGGCATCAAGGCGTTGCTGGAGGCACGGGACGAGCTCGACGTGGCCGGTGACATCGAAGGCTGGGGTATGGCCTCGGTGTTGCTGGCTCAATATTCCTGGGTGGCGGGGGACCCGACCGAGGCCGAGCGCTTCACCGAAGAAGCTGTGGCCCGGCTTGAGCAGCACCCACCGGGTCCGGCACTCGCAGCCGCCTACGCCCGCGCCGCAGCGCGGCTGTGGCTGCGCGGTGACGCCACAGACGAGGCGCTCGAACTCATCGATCGGGTCCGCCCGGTCGTGGAGGTTCACGGCGACACCGATGCGCGCCGTCGCCTGCTCTCCGCCGACGGCGGCAGCCGTTTCGACGCCGGTGATCCCAGCGCGATCGAGCCGTTCCGGCAAGTGCTGCGGATGGCAATCGAGGCGGACGAGTCCGGGGGGATTGGTACCGCCTACAACAACCTCGGCGAGGAGCTTCGGACCGGGTGGGGTGTCCACGAGGCGATCAGTGTCCACGAGCGGGGTCTCGAGGTGGCAGTGCAGCGGCGAACCGTCGGTGTGGAGCAATTCCTGCGCCTCTCGGTGGCGAGTGATCTCTTTCTGGCGGGGCGGTGGGACGAGGCGGCGGCGCACCTCGACGTGTCGCTCGCCCGACCCGAGCGGCTCGCCTACCTCGAGGGGGAGCAACGCGGGCAGAAGCTCGTGATCCAAGCCTGCCGCGGCGAGGCTCCTGGCGATGCGGTCTTTCGTATTGACCGGATCGTCGCCGATGCTGAGGGACTCGCCGACCTACAGGCGATCATCCCTGCCTATCAGGCTGCCATGTGGACCCACTTCATGGCGGGAGACGAGGCGGGCGCCGTCGGATTCGCCCGAAGAATCGTGGAGCGATCGGGCGCCACGCGGTTTCTGCTCGACGCCTGGTCACTCACGGTGTGGCTGCTGGAGCGCGCCGGTGAGCTCGACCGGATCGGATCGCTCCTCCCCGCCCTCCGCCGGTTCGACATGCCCCGGCCTCGGGCGCTGATCGCCGTTGTCGCCGCTGTGCTCGATGAGGCCGACGATCCGGCCGCGGCGGTCGAGACGATCGAGCGCGCCGCTCAGGAACTGGCCGACCTCGGTGTCGCCACCGATGCGGTGATCGCTCTCGCCGCGGGAGTGCGAATCGCTGAACCCCTCGAAGACGGGGCACGGGCAAAGGTGCTCAGGGAGCGAGGCCGGGAGTTGCTCGTCGCCGCCGGGGCGGAGCCGTTCCTGGAGCGGATCGGGCTCTGAGGGCGGGAAGGGTGAAGGAGGGTTCGGGGGCGTATCTTCGTAGGCGGGTGGAAGGCTGAGCCCTCAGCTTCGGCCGGATCCCCGCGAAGGGTTCCCACAGGGTTCGGCTGATGGCTGATGGCTGATGGCTGCGGGAGATCCTCCAGATCCCCGGATCCTCCTAGCCTCCGCGTATGCGTTTCCTCATCGCCGGTTCCACCGGCGTCATCGGCTCGGCTCTCTTCGACCGGCTGCGCGGCGAGGGGCACGAGGTGATGCGACTCGTCCGACCCCAGACCGAAGAGGGCGCCGAGGGCATTCCGTGGGATCCCCCCGATCACCTCGACTCCAGCCTTCTTGGGGGCTTCGATGGCGTCGTCAGCCTCGCCGGCCGCTCGATCGGGCAGCGGCGGTGGTCGGATGAAGAGAAGCGGCTGCTCTGGGAGAGCCGGGTGGACACGACGCGTCTGCTGGCCGAGGCCCTGGCGGACGCCGAACCTCGGCCCCGGGTCCTCGTGAATGCCTCTGCGGTCGGGTTCTACGGGGACGGGGGCGACGCCGTGCTCACCGAGGGCTCACCGAAGGGCGAGGGGTTCCTCGCCGACCTCGTCGCGGCGTGGGAAGCCGCCACCGAGCCGGCGACCTCGGCGGGCGTCCGTGTCGCGATGACGAGGAGCGGCATTGTGCTGAGTCCCGATGGAGGAGCACTGGGCAGGCTGCTGGCACCGTTCGGGCCGAAGTGGCTGAGCCCGTATCGCTGGGGGCTCGGTGGCCCCGTGGCCGGGGGACGGATGTACTGGTCGTGGATCTCACTCGACGACGAGCTCGCGGCGATGCGCCACCTGTTGATCGAGTCCGATCTCGGCGGGCCGGTCAACCTGGTGGCTCCGAATCCGGTGACGAATCGGGAGTTCATCAAGGCGGTCGGCCGGGCGCTTCGTCGCCCTGCCGTGATGCCGATCCCCGGATTCGTGCTCGAGATCGTCCTGGGAAGGGAGTTGGCCGACGCTCTCGTCCTGCAGGGTCAGCGGGCCGTGCCCGCCCGCCTCGAGGGCGACGGATTCGAGTTCGCCGACACGGATCTCGATGAGGCGATGGCGAAAGCGTTCAAGTAGTCGCCGGTCGCCCGTCAGCCTTCAGCCATCAGCCTTCAGCCATCAGCCGGATCACCCCTCAGAGTGGGGTCGGGGACCGGCGAACTCTTTCGGGCGAAGCGCCACCTTCCGGCTAAGGGCTTTTGGCCGATGGCCGATGGCCGCCCATGTGCCAACATGGGCGTTCATGTCGGTAGCGACCCAGACCGTGGAAGAGGCGATCGATCGGCTCCTTGCCGAGCACGACCCGAACGGCGACCCGGTCGAGTTCCTCGGCGCCCGATACGACATGGGTCTGGCCTGGGTCTGGTACCCGGTGGGCCTCGGCGGGATGGACGCCCCGCGGTCGCTCCAGACCATCGTCGAGCAACGGCTCGCCGATGCCGGCGCCCCCCACCCCGCCCGCTTCAACGCCCTCGGGGTGGGTATGGGGGCACACGTGCTCATGGCCCACGGCACCGAGGACCAGCAGCGCCGCTGGCTGCGCCCCATGTTCACCGGCGAGGAGATCTGGTGCCAGATGTTCTCGGAGCCCGGCGCCGGGTCCGATGTGGCCGCACTCGCCATGAGGGCGGTGCGCGACGGAGACGAGTGGGTGGTCAATGGCCAGAAGGTGTGGACGACGCTGGCCCATGTCTCGAAGTGGGGGATGCTGCTCGTCAGGACCGACCCCGACGTGCCCAAGCACCAGGGGATGTCGTACTTCATCGTCGACATGGAGTCCCCCGGCGTCGAGGTCAGGCCCCTTCGTCAGATCACGGGCGAGGCCGAGTTCAACGAGGTGTACTTCGACGATGCCCGGGTTCCCGACGAGAACCGGATCGGAGAGGTCGGCGACGGTTGGCGAGTGGCGCTCACCACGCTCATGAACGAGCGGGTCGCCATTGGCGGCTCGATCGCCCCGCGCGCCGCGGGGCCGATCGGTGAGGCGGTGCGGGTCTGGAAGGAGTACGGGCACGACGATCCGGCGGCCCGGGACCACTTGATGGCCTTGTGGGTCGACGCCGAGGCGGCAAGGCTCACCAACCTGCGTGCCGCCCAGATGCGCTCCCGGGGCACGCCCGGCCCGGAGGGATCGACCTCCAAACTGGTGTACGCCGAGTTGAACAAGAAGATCTACGAGTTCGTCTTGGAGCTGATGGGCCCGGAAGGGATGCTCTACGACACCTACGAGATGTTGCGTCCCGACGAGTTCACCAGCCACCCGCCCACCAAGGCGTTCCTCAGGGCGCGGGCCAACTCGATCGAGGGCGGGACATCGGAGATCATGAAAAACATCCTGGGCGAGCGGGTGCTCGGCCTGTCCGGAGAGCCCCGGGTCGACAAGGAACTGCCCTGGTCGCAAGTACCGAGGTAGCGGTCAAGTCGAACCCGGTCCCCGGGGCATAGGCGTCGAAGCGAAATCCCACCCTGGGCGCGGGTCCCGCACCACAATCACACCGTTGTGATTCTCCAGGGCGGAGTACCCGGATGCCAATGTTCCGCGAGGGTCGCTCCCGACGGGCGTGGCGGCGCGAGGTCGCCGAGCAACTCGTGGAGCGGCTCGATGAAGCAGGTGAGCTGAGATTCGTCGGGTCGCGTCCCGACGACCGGCGGGAGATGCTCAGGATCGCTGAGCTGCTCCCCGACGACGTGATCGCCGAGTTGTACGAGGATCCGTACTACCCGGGGCTGACCTTCATGGAGCTGCGGTTCGTCGCGCCCCCCGCTCGCTACGACGGCGGCCTCCGGATCGTCTACCCCGATGGCCGCACCGAACGAGCCATGTAGAAGTCGCACGTCGCGAGTAGCAGGGCTTCTTGCTGGAGGCTGGAGGCTCTCAAACTTTCGCCCGTCTCAGCAGCATGGCGTTGATGGCGACGATGACCGTGGAGAGGCTCATCAGCAGGGCGCCCAGGGCAGGAGACAGGACGAAGCCGGCTCCGGCGGCGACACCGGCGGCGAGGGGCAGCGCCACCACGTTGTACCCGGTCGCCCATGCCAGGTTCTGGAGCATCTTGCGTCTGGTCAGCCCCGACAGGCGAAGCGCTCGGGCGATGGCCCGCGGGTCGCTCTCGACGAGCACGACGTCGGCCGACTCGATGGCGACGTTGGTGCCGGCGCCGATGGCGATGCCGAGATCGGCCCCGACCAGAGCAGGGGCATCGTTGATCCCGTCGCCGACGAATGCCACCCGGCCCTCGCCCTGCAACTCGCTCACGATCTCCGCCTTGTCCCCGGGGAGGACGCGGGCGTGGTACCGCTCGATCCCGAGCTGGGAGGAGACGGTGCGGGCGACCGCCTCGGCATCGCCGGTCACCATCACGGGGGTCAGGCCCAGCTCCACGAGGGCCCGAATCGCCTCGGCCGATGTCGGGCGGATGCGGTCCTGGAGCGCGATGACGGCTCGCACCGAGTCGGCATCCATGAGGACGACCGCTCCCTGGCCCCGCTCGTCGGCATCGCGCAGGGCGGCCTCGATGGGTTCGTTGGTGGGGATGCCGAGGTCCCCGGCCCACTCCGGTCGGCCCACCCTCCACGTGGTCCCGTCGATGAGCCCGGAGATGCCCATGCCCGCGGTGGCCTCCGCGTCGCGCGTCTGAGGAAGCTCCAGGCCGCGGGCCTCCGCGGACTCGACGATCGCTGCCGCCAGGGGATGCTCGGACGAGCGCTCGAGGGCAGCGGCGACCCGAAGCGCTTCCGCCTCGCTGATATTCCGGTCGGTGACCACGAACGCCACCTCGAATCGGCCCTCGGTCAGGGTGCCCGTCTTGTCGAGAGCGACGAACTCGATTCGGTGGGCTCGCTCGAACGCATCGCGATCACGAACCAGGATCCCGCGTCCTGCCGACATCGCGGTGGCGTTCGCCATCACCAGCGGTATCGCCAGGCCCAGGGCGTGGGGACAGGCGATGACGAGCACGGTGACCCCGCGAGCCACCGCGAAGGTGGCTCCCCTGGAACCGAAGACCAGCCAGCCGGCAAAGGTGGGGAGGCTTACCGCGATGGCGATCAACACCAGCCAGAAGGCCGCGCGGTCGGCGAGCCCCTGGAAGCGTGTCCGTGATTGCTGGGCCTCCCGCACCAGCCGCATCATCTGGCTCAAAGTCGACTCATCCCCCACCGCCGCGACTCGGACGGTTAGGGCCCCGTCGCTGTTGACCGACCCGGCGATGACCTCATCCCCTTCAGATTTGGTGACCGGCAGGGACTCGCCGGTGAGGAACGACTCGTCGAGCGAGGACGAGCCCTCCTCCACCACGCCATCGACCGGTACCTGCTCGCCGGGACGCACCAGTATGCGGTCGCCGACGCGCAGGTCGCCGACGGGCACGTCGTCGAGCTCCGTGCCGTCGAATCGGTGGGCGGTCGACGGGATGAGCTCGGCGAGCCGGTCGAGCGCGCTTCCGGCGCGCTCGACCGAGCGCATCTCGA
>JAUYIV010000319.1 GCA_030688105.1 Actinomycetota bacterium
CTGCAGGACGACCTCCTGCTGGAGGCTGGTGGCTGGTGGCTGGTGGCTGGTGGCTCTCAGACGTTGGCCCAGGCCCGCAAACCCAGGCCCATCACGAACAGCATGAGCAGGCCGTAGGCGAGCGCCGGCCGCTTGGCGAGCTGGGCCCGGTACACGTAGGCGAAGGCGAACGTGAAGAGGATGACGAAGCCATAGAAGAGGTGGAAGTCGTCTTGTGGCCGGAACCCCGCGTTGTACGTGAGGAACCCGAGGGCGACCTGGACCAGCATCGCCCCGATGGCGATCCAGGTGGCGACCTTGAACCACCTCCCCGGATCCTTCTTGGCGATGGCTGCGATCAGCCCCCACGACCCGACCAGCCCGGTGGTGATCACCGCCACAAAGAACCAATTGCCGTGGAGGGCGCGCATGGCGCGGATGGTAGGTGGTCGTTCCCCGTTGCCCGTTGCCCGTCGCCCGGAGCGGATTTCGGACGACTGCACACGGCCAACACGTCGCGCACTCTCGAACGCGATCTGGCCGTCGGCCGTCGGCCGTCGGCCGTCGACCCGCGGTTGGCGGTTGGCGGCAGGCGACGAGCGGCAAGCGCCGCGCTCTTGACCCGCCGGACCGTTGACCGTTGGCCGCCGACCGTCCGGCGGATGGCGGGTGGCGGGGGACGGGGGCCTCAGGCGGGCTTCGTCACCTCCGCCACCGTGGCCCCGAGGCGGCGCACCAGGTCGGCGGTGTCGAGGTTGATGGCCACCCCGGGGGCGCCGCCGCCGATCGAGGCGAGCCCCTCCATCGAGGCGTCGGCGATCACCGGCAGCGGGGTCTTCGAACCGAACGGGGTGATCGTGCCGGGGCGATACCCGGTGACCTCGAACGCTTCGCCGGCGTCGGCGAGCGACATCCTTGACACGCCGAGGGCCCTCCGCAGCTTTGCCCAGTCGATGACCCGGTCGCCCGGCACCAGCACCATCAGGTAGTCGCCTTCGCCGCGGCGGACCACGATCGACTTGATCACTCGATGGACCGGGACCGCGCGCTTCTCGGCGGCCTCCTCGACCGAAGCAACCCGGCCGTAGTCGACCACCTCGTGACCCAGGCCCGACTCGACGACGGCCCTGGTCGCCGGCGTGTCGGTCACTCCTCGAGAAGGACGCCGGAGTAGAGCTCCCGGACGACCTTCTTGTCGAACTTGCCCGTCCCCGTCTTGGGCAGCTCGTCGGTGAAGTCGATTCGATCGGGGAGCCACCACTTGGCGACCCGGCCGGCAAGGTGCTCGAGCAGGTCCTCGGCGGTGACCTCTGCTCCCGGGCGGCGGACGACCAGGGCGAGGGGCCGCTCCTGCCACTTGACGTGCTTGACGCCGACGACGGCGGCCTCGGCCACCCCCGGATGGGCCATCAGCTCCCGTTCGAGGTCGAGCGAGGAGATCCATTCGCCGCCCGACTTGATGACGTCCTTCGCCCGGTCGGTGATGACGATGTAACCCTCTGGGGTGATCTTGCAAACATCGCCGGTGCGCAGCCACCCGTCCAGAAACGAACTGGGGGAACGGGGGTCCCGGTAATACTCGGCGGCGATCCATGGCCCCCGAATCAGCAGCTCCCCAAACGCCTCCCCGTCCCACGGGAGTTCCTGGCCGGCCTCGTCGACGATCCGCACCTGCAGCCCGGGATGAGGCAGTCCCGCGGTCTCGAGACGATCGAGTTGCTGCTCGAACGGGAGCGCCTCGTGCTCCGGCTTGAGCGCCGACATCGACGCCACGGGATTGGTCTCGGTCATGCCCCAGCCCTGCTGGACCCGGATCCCGCGCTCCCGCTGGAACCACTCGATCAGCGCCCGCGGGACCGCCGAGCCTCCACACAGGAACCCCCGGATGCTCGACACATCGCGTTCGGGATTGTCGATCAGGTACTGCTGGATGCCGAGCCAGACCGTCGGGACTCCCGCCGAAAAAGTGACCCCCTCCGATTCGAACAGGCCGACGAGTCCCTGCGGGCTCAAGTCCGGGCCCGGGTAGACGATCTTGGCACCGACGGCCGTGGCGACATAGGGATAACCCCACGCCGCGGCATGGAACATCGGCACGACGGGAAGCACGACATCGGCGGCGCTGATCGGGAAGACCGCCAGGTTGGTGATCGTGTGAATATGAGTGGACCGCTGGGTGTAGGCGACACCCTTCGGGTTGCCGGTGGTGCCCGACGTATAACAGAGCATCATCGGGGACCGCTCGTCGAGCAGCGGCCACGCCCCCCAGGGCTCGGCGTCGGCGATCAGTTCCTCGTAGGAGATGGCATTGGGCAGGGTGGTGTCGGGGACCGTGGCTCCCATGACGATGAAGGACTCGACGCTGCCCAGCTCGGAGGCGAACCGTTCCACCAGGGGTACGAGATCGGGGTCGACGAAGAGCACCTTGTCCGTGGCGTGATTGACGATGTAGGCGAGCTGGTCGGGAAAGAGCCGCAGGTTCAGGGTGTGGCAGACCCGTCCGGTGTTCGCCGTCGCCCAGTACAGCTCGTGGTGCCTCTGGTTGTTCCACGCCAGGGTCGCCACGGCGTCCCCTGGCCCGACGCCGAGACGATCGAGCGCGGTCGCAAGCCGCCGCACTCGATCGTCGGTGACGGCATAGGAGGTGCGGATGACCGAGTGGTCCGCCTCGACCGACACGATCTCCTGCGCCGGGTAGAGCGCCACGGCGCGCTCATAAAGCGTCGAGAGCAGCAGGGGAAAGTCGTCCATCATGTGGGGCACTAGAGGCTCCGAGTGTTCGGCACGACGAAGCTATCAAAGGCAGCCTACGGCCGGCGGCCTACGGCCAACAGCAAGAGACGGGCAACGGGCAACGTACCACTGGAGCGCCGAGCAAAGCGAGGCTCCTCGGAGGTGGTCGCCGAGGCCGAATAGGACTCGGCGGACACCGACCGTCGGCCGCAGGCCGATCATCTGAAGGGCAACGGGGACGGGCCAAGCCTTCTCTGGTCTTGATTCTTGGGTCTTGATTCTTGATTCTTTCGAGGTCCTTTCGACCTTCCGGCCCAGGGCCGATGGCCGATGGCTGAAAGCCTCACCCCTCCATCAACTTCGCCTTCTGGCGCTGATACTCCGCCTCGGTGATCAGTCCCTCCTTGTAGAGCGCGGCGAAGCGCTCCAGTTGGGAGACCGGGTCGGTGTGCTCGACACCGCTCGACCCGAGCGCCCTCGACCTCAGTTCACGGGCGCGATAGATGAGGCTCTGGAACGCCTCGGGCTGGGGGATGTCGGAGAAACGGGATTGCCCCTGCTCGCCCGCCGACTCGATGAGAAGGTCTCCGGAACGCAGC
>JAUYIV010000321.1 GCA_030688105.1 Actinomycetota bacterium
CCACCCGCTCGCCGACGCCGATGGCGAACAGAATCTCGGTGTGCGTGGCCGAGCCCGAGACGATCCGCTCGGGAGGCTCCGGGATCGTGACCCCGCGAACCTCGACCGGCCATCCCGGTGCCGTCGTAGTGGCACCTCCCGAGCTGGGGGAAGCGTCGTCACCGCAGGCCGCGCCCACCAGTGCGAGCGTCAAGACCAGGCAAGAGAGCCGAAGCCTCTTCATGAGAAACCTCCTCGAATCCGAGGAGGAGGTGTGGAAGCCGGACGGCTGGCCACCCTTCCTCCGAAGGCGTCCAAATCCGACCCGACGTCAGGCGTCCCGACTCGTCCCCCGGCAGGGGCTTCACGGTTGCGGGACAGTGCCGGATTCCAACCGGACTTCGCTGTCCGCCGAGTCACCACTCGCGTGGTGAGGTGAGCGTAGGCCTCGCTGTGCTCGGCCTGCAATTGGCGATTGGCGATTGTCGGGTAAAGGGCCGGACCATTCTTGCCAATTGCGCCGAGCGGAGCGCCGACGCGACCCGAGATGCCCTCCCGAACGCGCCCGCCGCCCGAAGTCGGGACCTGCCAATTGCCAATTGCGGAGGCCGCCCGCAGGGCGGCCGACATCGCAGGAGGCCGCCCGCAGGGCGACCGACCTACCTGACCGTCACCGACACCTCTTGCACCAAGTTGTTCCCCATCCCTTGGAGGTTCCATGGTTGCTCGGTCGGCTGGGTGTTGCCGTGGGCGTCGGTGGCCCGACACGTGACCACGCGCTCGCCCGGCGTCGCCTCCCAGGCCAACGACCAGGCACTCCATGCCCAATCACCGAGTGGTCGCTCGAGGCGCGCATCGCTCCACTCACCGTCGACACCGACCTCGACACGCTCGACCGGTGCCTCGCCACACCAGGCGCGGCCCACAATGGTCACCGAACCCGCGTCGACGATGCGACGGCGCGTCAAGAAGTCCGGGATGCCGGGCGGGACCATGAGCGCCCGAACCCGGATCCGGGTGACCGGCAGGCCCGGGTCGTCCTCGGACTGCTGGTAACGGTATGCACCCGCCTGCTGGTAACCGTGGAAGCGGTCGGTGATCGCCTCGATTCGGTTGAGCCACTTGACGCTCGCCATCCCGTACCATCCCGGGACGATCAGCCGAAGCGGGAAACCGTGCTGCGGCTCGAGGGGGCGTCCGTTCATCCCATAGACCAGCATGACCTCGTCGCGCCGAGCCTCCGAGAGCGGGAGGGAGCGCTGATAATCCTGCTCGACGTGAGCCTCCACGCCGTGGTCTGCTCCGGTGAAGACGATCTCGGTCGTGTCGGCGGCGATCCCGGCATCGTCGAGGATCCCCGCGAGCGACGTGCCGGTCCATTCGGCCGTCCCGATCGCCTCGACGAGCCACGGCTGGCTCATAGGCCGCGGCTCCAGGCGAGCGCGGCCATTGCCGGCGCACTCGAGCGTCACCGGGATCGTGCGCGAGGGGCGTCTCCGGATCTCGTCGAGGGTCAACTCGAGTGGCTCGCTCACCTTGCCGTCTACGCGGAGGCGCCATGCCACCGGATCGACGGCGGGAATGTCGAAGTGCACGAGCAGGTAATGCATTCCGACGGGCGTCACGTCGTAACGCAGGGCCTCGAGCGGCATCCCCCGGTTTCTCGTGGCGAGCTGGAGCTCCTCGTGGGAAATCCCCTCACCTGGGACTGCCAGAGGGCTCATGACCCTCAGGATATGCGGCCGGTCGCGGCTGCCGACAGTCGCTTGCATTCGTCCGCCTTCCGTCTCCTGCCTCTCGCCACCCCGACGGGACGTCGGCCGCAGAGCCACGAGTTCAAACTCGGAGGATTTCCGGTGCCCGGGCGTAGGCGAATCGCTCTCAAGTCCAGAGCGGAAAACGCCGATGCACCCGAAGGGAGGAGGACGATGCTGCAGCGATTGCGCGGCGACGATGGAGCCACCATGGTGGAGTACGGCCTGATGGTCGCTCTCATCGCGATTGTCGCCGTATTCGCGGTCCAGGCGTTCGGCGGAGCGGTCGTGGGGCTCTTCCAGAGCGCCGCAAACATGTTCTGACCCCGGTTCGGCTGCTGGATTCGAACCGCTTACACTCGCCAGCCATGCCCCGCCGGACACTTCGTATCGTCCTCATCACCGCCCTGGCCGCGGCTGCGCTCGCGGTGTTCCGACGCCGCCCGATCGAGCCGCCGGCAGACGAGGGCACCTGGGAACCGGTGTGACGCCGACTCCGATGGCCGACGACATGATGCGCGGACTCCGCGGCGCACACGGTTCGTCGCTCGCCGCTTCTTGATGCGCATCGCCCTCCACGCCGTCGGCGAAGCCGGGCGGCGCGCCGCGCTGATCCTCCTCGCCGAACGCGACCTCGTCGCACTGGGCCTATACGGACATCAAGGCCGAGTGGCCGACCGACGGACGATCGCCATCCGGGAGCTGACCGGTTTCGATCCGCTCGTCACCGACGACCGAGACGCCGCGTCGGGACTCGCCGGGATCGCCGCCGACGACGGAATCTCGTGCGTCGTAACCGCAGACGAGGTCGACCGCGACGTCGCCGAACGCTTCTCCGCAGGGGAGCAAATCCTTCTACTCGGCGCCAACCTGGCAGGGATCGCCGGGTCGCTCGCCGCCCACGAAGTCGCCCGGACCGATGTCGTGACCGAGACCTCCGCCGCGTGGACCGCCTCGGGCAAACCGCTGCGTCGCGGCCAGGCGGTCGCCTTCCCCGACCCGGT